>NZ_JARVCN010000427.1:0-22414 GCF_038442745.1 Crocosphaera sp. Alani8 | reverse complement strand
AACTGGTTTGCTCATTGCTGTTACTGTACCTCATAACTGTGGGAAATGCTATATATGTATGGGCTTATAATCAGATGTTTAATGAAGCCCCAAATAAAAAACATCTAAATAAGGCAGCTAAACTTCAGAATAATCAAATACATGATGCTAACTTTTCCACTTACACCAATCATACTTCTAAACGATACTTTGTCCCTTCTGATGGTACTTTTAAACTTAACCCTGATGGTTCAAAAAAAGTACAAAACATTATTTTAGAAATAAAAGATCCAGAATTAAAGGGAGTAGAATATTGGAATTATATAAGAAAGAATTCTAGAAAAAATACCAGAATAACAAAAGAAGAAAGTGAAAAAATTAATAAATGGACTGGTATGAAATCTAAACTTGAAAAGTTTGATATAAGAAAACTTAATAGTAACAGTAAAATAGCTATTTTTGCTTTATATGATATTACTAGAGAACTCAAAATTGAAAGTGCTGTAAAGCCTGTATTAGCTTATCAATATCTAAAAAAAAGACACGAAACCGTTTCGATAGGTCAAAAAAGCTTTAGCGACACACTATGTGCCAAAACTAATAAAAAATACTTTCAGAAAACCCCTGAAGGTTTGTATTATCTTACGGAAGAAGCCGAAAAGATTGCCCAAGATTGGATTTCTGAAACTTAAGTGAAAATTAAAATTATTAAATTATGAGTGTTAAAAGAGAGCAACTTGAGTCTGCTTTATCTGAATCTATTCCACAAGAAATACTTACATCACTTATTGATGAATATCAGAACATAAAACAACAGTTCTTTTTAAGAAAGTTTCAGCCAGCAGAGTTAAATGCTGCACGTTTTAGTGAATGTATTTTACGTTTACTTGAATATCTAGATCAAGGTAATTATACAGCATTCAAAGATAACATAAAAAATACAGAAAATCTTATAAATCGGGTCGGCAATAATACTAAATTACCAGAGGAAATTCGTTTTTATATTCCTCAACTTATAAGAATTATCCTGAGAATTAGGAATAAAAGAGATGTAGCCCATGTTGGTGGAGAGGTTAATCCTAATTACTCTGATTCTTTGTTAGTTTCTAATTGTGTGGACTGGATTTTAATCGAAATAATACGTAATTACCACGTAAATAGTATTGATGAAGCGAGAAAAATTGTTGAGAGTATCAATGAAACTAAAATACCCATCATAGTAGAAATTGATGGTTTTATACGCATTCAAAATACAAAATTAAAATCCGATCAAAAGACTTTACTTATTGTTTACTACAAACAACCTAATAAAGTTAAGGATACAGATTTAATGGCATGGCTCAGATATAATAATGCAAGTAGATACAGAACAAAAATTTTGAAATTATTAGATAATGAAGCCTTAATCCATTACGAGGATGGTTTTTGTACAATTCTTCCTAAAGGGATTATTTACGTTGAGACAAATATCGATCTTGACTTAATCGTATAATATGATTACTGTAATCATCTACTTCATAGTGAGATTGCCTATCGTGTAGCTTGAGTTAAGGAAAAAATCTTACTATTTCGTATCTTTGGGAGAGCAGTTAATTTTATCAGTGAGATCAAAAATAGGTAGAGTCAAATGGTAAATCAACCCTACCTATACAAAAATTTTCTACTAAACTATTTTCTTAAATCAAACTGATTGTCGGCGTAACTCTTCAATTAACTGGGCTAATTGATCACTATCCGCTTGATAAACTTCCCCACAAAATTCGCAGGTTGCTTCTGCACCATTGTCCTTTTCAATCATATCTTGTAATTCTTCTTCTCCTAATAGTTTCAAAGCCCCTAAAACCCTACTAAAAGAACAAGGACAATGAAACCGCAACATCTGAACTTCGGGAAAAATAACTAATCCTAAATCCCCCAATAATTCCTCTAAAATCTCCGGCAACGTTTTCCCTTCCCGTAATAAAGGGGTAAACCCGGAAAGCTTACCAATACGAGATTCTAAAGTAGCCACCAACTGTTCGTCTCTAGCCGCTTTAGGCATCACCTGCAACAGTAAACCTCCTGCTGCGGTTACTCCTTGCGCCCCCACGAATACGCCTAATAACAAGGCTGAGGGGGTTTGTTCGGAAGTAGCCAAATAATGGGTTATGTCGTCTCCTATTTCCCCGGATACTAACTCTACGGTACTGGAATAAGGATAACCATAGCCCATGTCTCGCACCACATACACAAAACCTTTGTGTCCAACTGCACCCCCCACATCTAGCTTACCGAAGGAGTTAGGAGGCAGTTCAATACTGGGGTTGGCAACATAACCCCTCACCGTTCCGTCTAAACCTGCATCTACTAATATCCCTTTCAACGGACCATCTCCTTTAATCCTAATGTTGACACGGGAACCCTCTTTTTTCATGCTAGAAGCCAGCAATAAACCGGCTGACATGGTACGTCCCAAGGCTGCCGTTGCCACATAGGAAAGTTGATGACGTTGTCTTGCTTCTTCTGTGAGTCGGGTTGAAATAAGGCTAACCGCCCGAATACCCCCGTCTGCTGCTGTTGCCCGTATCAGTTTATCCACCATGAAAATCCTTTTACATTTCTTGATATATTTTTTCTTATCTTAATCAAACTGTACAATATCAAACAAACAATTCTAGTGTATTAACGTGGGCAAAGTTACTTTACAAGATATCAATAAAAGTTTTCCCCAACGAGGGGGAAAGTCAAAGGGTGATGAAGTCAAGGTTTTACACCATATTGACTTAGAAATTGAAGACGGAGAATTTATGGTTTTAGTAGGTCCGTCTGGTTGCGGAAAAAGTACCCTTTTAAGGATGATTGCAGGGCTAGAAAATGCTACTTCTGGCAACATCTTTATAGGAGAAGAAAACATAACCCATCTGCCTCCAAAAAAACGAGATATTGCTATGGTTTTTCAAAACTATGCCCTTTATCCCCATCTCAATGTTTATGATAACATCGCTTTTGGTTTACGTCGTATGAACCAAGGAATAAAAGGTAAAAATAAGTCGTTTATGCCAGCAGGACTGGAAAAAGGATTAATGGGTTTAACTCGATCGTTACCTAAGCAATTTCGTTACTATTCACCGACAGAAACAAATATTAATCAAAAAGTTCAAGAAGTTGCTCGATTATTACAGTTAGAATCTTTGTTATATCGCTTACCAAAAGATTTATCAGGAGGACAAAAACAACGAGTTGCTTTAGGAAGGGCGATCGCTAGAAATCCTCAAGTTTTTTTGATGGATGAACCCATGTCTAATTTGGATGCAACTCTTAGGGGTCAAACTCGTTCTCAGATTGTTCAATTACAGCGTAAACTTGCTACCACAACTATTTATGTGACTCATGATCAAGTAGAAGCGATGACTATGGGTGAGCGAATTGCTGTTATGAATAAAGGTAAAATTCAACAGGTTGCTTCTCCTTTAGAATTATATTCTTCCCCTGCTAATTGTTTTGTTGCTGGTTTTATTGGCACTCCTTCAATGAATTTTTTACCTGTGACAATTAATTATCCCTCAGAAATTATTCATCGTGATTTTACACTTCCTCTTCCTTTAGCCTGGCAAGACTGTTTGAAAAAAATATCTAAAAAATCTGCTATCTTGGGAATTCGTCCTGAACATATTATCATAGGAAATTCTAGTCCAGAAAGCTTACCAGTTAAAGTAGAATTAATAGAAAATTTAGGTAATGAAATTTATTTATTTACCAAAACTTTAGACGAAACACCTTCTCAGATTATTGTTCGTACTCAGGGAGAAAATCAAGTTAAAATAGGTGACAAATTATGGTTATTTTTCAATAAAGAAAAAATTCACCTTTTTGATAGAGAAACCGAGCAATCTTTATTAAAATAAATACAACTAAAATTATGTCTAAATCCAACCGACTTAAAAAACTCAGTAGCAATATTTTATTAGGGTTAGGAGGAGCAATTTTTGCTCTAATAATCGGAGAAATTGCCCTCAGAATAATGGGGATTGCTTACCCTAGTTTTTATCAAGCTGATTCCCATCGAGGTCATGCTTTAATACCAGGAATATCGGGGTGGTGGAAACACGAAGGAGAGGGTTGGGTATCGGTGAATAAAGATGGATTAAGAGATAAAGAATACACTAAACAAAAATCAGAAAATACCTTTAGAATTGCTGTGGTTGGTGACTCGTTCGCCGAAGCAATACAAGTTAATGCAGAGGATACTTTTTGGTCATCGATGGAAAATCAATTACCCCAATGTCCAAGGTTTCAAAATCAAAACGTTGAGGTGATTAATTTTGGTGTGGGTGACTATGGTACAGCACAAGAATACATGACCTTAAAACATCATGTTAGTCAATATTCCCCCGATTTGGTTGTTTTAGCAGTCTTCACCGGTAATGACATTATCAATAACTCAAAAACATTGAGTCCTGAGGATAGATTTAGTCCTTTTCTAATCAAAGAAGGTGATAAATATGTCTTAGATTCATCCTTCAAAGAAACAGAAACCTATCAATGGCGCAATAGTTTTACAAGAAAAGCTATTTTTTCGACCATCAATAATTCTCGTATTTTGCAATTACTTAATGAAACAAGAATAGCTATTAAAAAGCGTCGCCAATTATTAGGAACTCAAACAGAAACTAAAAGTAAAGATGCGCTTCAATATCTTGATTTTAACCCAGAACTTTACAAAAACAGTGATCCCAACTGGCAAGAAGCGTGGAATATTACAGAAGCATTAATTAAATTAATTCAGCAAGAAACAAAGTCCATTAATTCTGAGTTGTTGGTAGTAACATTAAGTAACCCGGCTCAAGTTTACCCTGATATTAATTATCGAGAACAATATTTTAATCAAGCAGAAGTTAAAAATCCCTTTTATCCCGATGAGCGCATTGCTAACTTAGGAGAAAAGCAGGGATTTATCGTGCTAACCCTAGCTCCTGTCTTTCAATCCCACGCTGATGAAAATCAAGTCTTTTTACACGGGTTTGATAATACAATTATGGGAAGTGGTCACTGGAATAAGTCAGGTCATAAACTAGCAGGAGAAATCATCAGCCAAAAAATTTGCGCAACAGAATACTAGAGATTGATGATGGAGCCAGTTCCAGGATTTATTTATGGTTATAATCTGAAACATAAGTAAGATTTCTTGAGGTATACCTTGAACCTAAACCGATCAACCATAAAGACTCAAGCAGATATTCGTGATCCCCGTGCTGAAAAATCCATTGCCAGAATAAGCCAAATGGTTGTAGCATAGTTCGAAGAATTTTATAAAAAGAAGATAAAAACAACTGAATCGATGATCTTGTCTGTTAACGATCTAAATTTTTCCCGCGTTGTTCTAGACTCCCCTAACCCTGTCCTTGTTAATTTTTGGGCCCCCTGGTGTGGGTTATGTCTATTAATTAATCCCCTTCTAGAAAAAATACAAAGTGAATGGGACGAACCTTTACAAGTGGTGAGTATTAATGCTGACAACAATTTTCAATTAGCTAATACTTACCGCCTAAAAAATTTACCCACTCTGATCCTGTTTAGTGAGGGAAAAATTATCCACCGTATCGAACAAATAAAAGGAAGGGATGAACTTCTACAACAGTTACATCGCGCTAAAATGAATGCTCGGTATAAGTCTGCATAACATTTGATTATGTAGTCACACATCAAAGTTTAAGTCGAGTTACACATTATGGGTGTCATCACCTGTCATGCATAGAATTCAGAACCTATAGCTTTGAGATAAATTCTCAATTATGAACAGGAATTCAAAGGTTAAAAACTTATTATTGCTTACCTAATCTGAGTTCAATACAAGAAAATTTATACAAAATATGTCGAGAGCAGGAGTGTCAAATACCCATCATCTCCCTAAAAAAGATTCAACTCCGAATTCCGACATTACTGGTTACTAAATCTCAATTTCCTCTCGTTCTTCTGTAATCTCTTCTTCAACGCTTTGAATGCGATTGCGTACTTGTTTCCCGTCAATACGTTCAGATAATCCCATAACGGTAGGAGCTTCAAAAAGATCGATAATGGTAATATCAACGGGAAAAATATCGAGTAATTGAGCGATTAATCGTGTGGCCAGCAGAGAATGACCTCCCAAATCAAAAAAGTCGTCGTTAATACTTACTTTTTCTACTTCTAACACCTCAGTAAACACCTTTGCTACTGATTCCTCTGTTGCATTTCTGGGAGCGTTCCACTCCCCTGCAGAACGGCTCTGATTGGGCGCAGGAAGGGACTTTGTATCTATTTTTCCATTAGGAGTGAGGGGTAACGAGTCTAAGGAGACAAACCCACTAGGAATGGCATATTCTGGCAGCTTTGCCCTCAAAAATTGTCGCAACTCACCGGAAGTAGGGATGGTATCTGTTTCGCTGACGTAGTAGGCCACTAAACGCTTATCCCCGAAAGTGTCTTCTCGACCAATAACTACACAGGTTTTAACTTGGGGATGTTGTTGTAGTAAAGTTTCAATTTCCCCAGTTTCTAGGCGAAAGCCCCTGATTTTTAGCTGATTATCCAAGCGTCCTAATAATTTAATCCGTCCGTCCGGTAAATAACAAGCGAGATCCCCCGTCTTATAGAGACGACTCCCAGAAATAGCACCGAAGGGGTTAGGAACAAACACCTCTGCTGTTTTATCGGGACGGTTGAGATAACCCCTAGCTAACCCCACACCTGCTATGTGTAGTTCTCCCAAAACCCCTACAGGAACTGGTTGTAAATGGGTATCTAAAACATAAAGCTGTTTATTAGCACTGGGACGAATAGTAGGAAGGGTTGGATGTCCGTTACCACAGGGAACCATACTAGCGTTTACCGTCACTTCTGTCGGTCCATAAGCGTTGATAAAGAGGCGATCGCTGGACCAGTTTTCGATCAGATCGGGGGATGGTGCTTCCCCTCCTACCAATACCATTTCTAGATCCGGTAACTCCGTGACAGTGAGGTTAGCTAAGGCCGAAGGAGTCATGGTAATGTGGGTAATTTTCTCCTCTTGCAATAATTGTAAAAGTGCAGGCCCAGGTAACAAGGTTTCTAACCTAGCTAAACAAAGCTTAGCTCCACCAGCTAAAGCCATGATAATCTCAGGAATAGAAGCGTCAAAACTAAAGGAAAAGAACTGGAGAATACAGCTATGGGGGGAAACTTTACACACCCTCAGCTTATCTTCCGTTAGGTTAACTAAACCTCCATGAGTGACTAAAACTCCTTTGGGTTTACCAGTAGATCCGGATGTATAAATGAGATAGGCCAAGTTTTGCGGCGTTACATCACTAAGAGGATTATCTGTTGATTCTTGATTAATAATTTCTAAGTCCCGATCAAAACAAACCGTTGGGGTTTGGGGTAAGGTTGCGGCTAAATTTTCCGGGGTCAATAACACAGACAGTTCCGCATCAGCTACCATAAAAGCGAGACGTTCCTGGGGATAAGCGGGATCGAGAGGAAGATACGCTCCTCCTGCTTTGAAAATGGCTAATAGAGCGATAATCATCTCTGGCGATCGCTCGACACAAATACCTACTTTTACCTCCGGTTTCACCCCCAATTTTTGCAGATAATGAGCCAGTTGGTTGCTTTTTTGATTAAGTTCTTGATAGGTTAAGGATTGATTTTCAAAGATCAAAGCCACTGCATCGGGGTTTTTCCTGACTTGTTCCTCAAATAGTTGATGAAAGCAATAATTTTCCCCATAATCAACCCGAGTATGGTTCCAGTCCAATAATACTGCTTGTTTCTCTGCTGGTGTCAACATAGACAACTCAGAAATAGGTCGAGTGGGATCATCAACAATACTTTCTAATAACGTACAAAAATTCTCTACCATCCGTTCGATGGTTTCCGGTGTAAATAAATCTTGATTATATTCAAAACCTCCGACTAAACCCCTGTCGGTTTCGTACATATCTAGGCTTAAATCTAGTTTAGCGGTGGGATTAGCTTGTTTAAGGGAGCTTAAAGATAAGTTAGGTAGGTTATAAGTATCCGTTGGCGCATTTTCTAAGCGAAATTTCACCTGAAATAAGGGATTATAACTGAGATCCCGTTCTGGGTGTAATTCTTCGACTAATTTTTCAAAGGGTAAGTCTTGATGATCATAAGCTCCCCAAGTTACCCCTTTTACTTGGTTTAATAAGTCCTGAAAACTAGGATTTCCTGCTAAATTTGTCCGCAACACCAAAGTGTTCACAAAAAACCCGATTAATCCCTCAATTTCGGCTCTGTTACGGTTGGCAATGGGGGAACCCACTATAATATCTTCCTGACCACTGTAACGGTAAAGTAGCACCTTAAACCCTGCTAGGAGGGTCATAAATAGGGTAACACCTTCTTTTTGAGCGAGAGTTTTCAGTTGTTGGGTTAATTGAGGAGATAGGTTAAAGGTTTGATTTGCTCCTCGAAACCCTTGTATCCTACTACGGGTAAAATCTGTGGGCAATTGTAGTACATTAAGGCTACCTTCTAATTGTTCTTTCCAGTAAGCGAGTTGTTGATCGAGTTTTTCTCCTTGGAGTCGTTGTCTTTGCCAAGATGCAAAGTCCCCGTATTGGATGGGTAAGGGAGGTAAAGGAGAGGGTTTATTGTTAGAAAATGCTTCATAAAGAGTAGTCAATTCTCGGATGAGAATGTCCATAGACCAGCCATCGGCGATGATATGATGTAGGGTCAATAACACCACATGATCCGTGGGTTTAATTTGCACTAAGGTAACTCTTAGTAAGGGATCTTTAGCTAAATTAAAAGGTTTTTGGGCTTCTTGGGTAGCTAAATTAAATACCTCTGCTTCTTGTTCTTTTTCTGCTAAGGATTCTACCTTTAAAACAGGAATTGATAGGGTCAAGGTTGAATCGATAACCTGAATGGGTTCGCCGTCCACCGTTGTAAAATGGGTGCGGAGGGTTTCATGACGACGGATAATCTCATTAAAACTTTGTTCTAGTACGGGGATATTTAAAGAACCGGTTAACCTTACGGCCGTGGGGATATGATATATAAAGCTGTCCGGTTGCAACTGTTCGAGAAACCATAGACGTTGTTGAGCAAAAGATAGGGGAAGATTCTCGTTCCTATCTACTGGTTCGATGGGTTCTAAGTTGTTATTAACTGTAAGATTTGCCTGTCTAAGAAATTGGATAATTTCTTCTTTTCTTGTCTGTAATTCTTTAGTGAGATCAGGGGTTAATACCTCTTCTGGTGCGCTACATCTTAAGCGATCGCCTTCTAACCACAGATTAACTTCCAAACCATAAAGATAGGACAAAAATTCATCAACAGTTTTCATAATTAATACAAATTGTGTTGGAGACTAATATAGTCTTTACATCAGAGCAGAGCTTTTTAGTGAAGTGATACACTCCCTCCATTTTACTATATCTTTAGGCCCACAATAATCTTGCTTATTGTTAGTAAAAAAATGCTTATATCCTTGATATTTGACTTTATAACCTCTTAAAACAACTCATTTTTCTTATTTTTATAACTTGAAAGTTTAGAAGATAGAAAACTAAACCATTCTCTAAAGGGTAATAAATTAGCTTTCCAGAGATTATTGTGGTTTTCCTCTGTTGTTAATCCAGTAGCAGGAAACTCACCAGGACGAGGATGATAATAGGTTCCAAAAACAATATCCCATATAGGGAAAAAAACAGCAAAATTTTTATCTAAATGTTCTTCTTGAAAAGAATGATGAAGACGATGATATTGGGGACCAGTGATTACAGGGGATAACCAACCCAAATTTAATCGTAAATTCATGTGTATGTACTGCAACCAAAGAATTTCAATGAAGGTAAGAATACCCAACGCTACACCATTAAACTTAAATAATAAGCCCATTGGCAAACCTAAAAATAACAGTAATAAGGGATCTTCTAACCAGTGTACTCGTCGTGTACTGGTGACATTTAGAGACACATCGCTATGATGAAACTTGTGTTGTTCCCACAATAAAGTAGTGTGTTGCCAACGGTGAAACCAATAATAGAAAAAATCTGTGACTAAAAAATATAGTAATGCTATTAATCCATAACTTAAAGGATTACTGGGAATTGGTAGATCAATTAGGGGCGCTCCTAGCCAATTTTGCGCTATGGTAACTATTAAGCCAATTCCAGTAGCTTGAAGGGCAAAACTTACTAAGGTATAGAAAACATACCATCGTAAATTGAACCAAACGTGACTTAAAGGTTGATGGGGTTCAACCGGTCGTAAACGTTCAAAAATAATAAAGCAGCCATACATGAGAAAGGCTGTTAACACATATCTAGCAAAGTTAAGAGGAGCAGAAAACCAATCCATAGTTAAAAGTAAGTTGTGCTGAACTATAAGTTAAGCAAAAAAGACAAAAAGTTTATTTTAATAGTAGTAATATAGACCTTTAAACAGCAACATATACAACATTTTTCTTAGTCTGATTGCAGTTTAGACGTATACACAAAAGATAACACAACTTTCTAAGGTGTAACAAATCGAATCATACTGAGCTAATCGAAGCTTATCGTCATCTAAGTCGCTGCGGTTAACTGATAACTGGTAACTGACAACTAACGAGTAAATAACTGTTCAGTGATGATCGCCATATATATAATATTAAAATAGGTTGAAATTTATTGTCATCTACCCACAAAAACCCACCATCATGCCTGTATCTATGACAAACTTTTTAGTTGCCGGTGGCATTGTTGCCTGGCCGCTACTTGCTTTTTCCATGTTGGGAGTAGCTTTGATTATCGAGCGTTTTCTGTTTTGGTTTCAGATCAAATCCCGTGAAAAAAGGGTCGTAACAAGCGTTTTGAAATACTATCAAGGCAATGAACCCATGGAGGCGATCGCAAAGCTGAAAAAAAATGCCGATCTACCCTTGTGTCGTATCTTTCTAGAAGCTTTGATCCTCTACGATGCCACTCCTACCGAGTTTAGATTAGCACTAGAAACGGCAACCCAAGGAGAACTGCCCCTTCTAAGACGTTTTAATACCGTATTTCAGACCATTATTGCGGTTTCCCCTTTACTGGGATTATTGGGAACAATTCTCGGTTTAATGCGCTCTTTTGCTTCTCTAAACATAGGTAGCGTTAGTGGAACCAATGCCGGCGCAGTAACAGGGGGTATTTCAGAAGCGTTGACTTCAACGGTAATGGGGTTAGTAGTGGCGATCACAACCCTGTTATTTTCTAACTCATTTCGTTCTTTGTATCTCAAAGAATTAGCACTAATTCAAGAATACGCAGGTCAACTAGAACTTTTATACCGTCGTTATAACGAGAAAGGAGATCAACCTTATGCAATTACCCGATGACATGGATACCCCGGCGGAAATTAATATTGTGCCAATGATTGACATTATTTTCTCAATTTTGGCTTTTGTGATCATTTCTACTCTATTTTTAACCCGTTCAGAAGGATTACCGGTGGATTTGCCTTCAGCAAAAACCAGCGAACCCCAAGAAGTGCAACAGATTAATATCACCATTGAAGCCAGTGGAGAAATATCTGTCAATCGCGAACCCACAGAAGTGAACAATCTAAAAACTGTCATTACAACTCTAATGGGAGAAGAAGAACAAACTCTCGTTATCATTAATGCTGATAAAAAAGTAGAACACGGTAGTGTTGTGGGAGTAATGGACGAAGTTCGGCAAGTTCCTGGGGCCAAATTAGCGATCGCTTCTACTAAATAGAACTAATCCTAATATTTATCTTAAATGCCGAGGGGAAAGCGAGCGATCGCTACTAATAAATCAGAATAATCTCCATATTTATTTGGTGTTACCCATGAGTCTATCAACGTTTTGCCATAAGCATCGTAGCAGAAGCAAAAAGCTATTCAGAAATGTGACTATTTCTGCCTTGATTATTTCCGGCGTACTTCATTTTGGAGGGGCGATCGCACTTTATTTGTTGAATAAAAATAATGCCCAAGCTGTAGCCGAACCTGAGCCAGAACCCATCGAATTTCAGGTTATTGAACCCCCAGAACCAGAAATCGCCAAAATAAAACCAGAACAGGTGGTTGAACCCCAACCTCAACCAGAACCAGAACCAATCCCCGAACCTGTCCAAGAAGCCGTTTTATCCGCTAAGCAATTCCTCCCCGATCCCACTCCTGAGCCGGTTGCTCCTCAACCGAAAGCCCCGAACCTCGAGCCTGCGCCATCATCCTCCCAAATTCCCCAAGGTATACCCGGCGGTCAATCTTTGGGGAAAACTTTAACCGGTAGTCAAGGATCTGGTTTTGGAACAGGGGATCAAGGCACTGGTGAGGGGGAACAGTTGGGTTCTCCTACGGGTTCTGGTACAGCCGCAGCTCAGGGAACAGGAGATGGTAACGGACAAGGATCTTCCCGGATCTCCTTGAAATGCGTGAGTAACTGTCAACCTGTGTACCCTAGCAGTATCAGCGAAAAGATACCTGGTAAGGTGATGCTAGAATTTACTGTGGAAACGGATGGCAGTGTTAGCGACGCTAAGGTTTTCGAGACAAGTGGCAACGGTGCATTGGATCAAGCAGGTGTTCAAGACATCAGCAGAATGAGATTTAGTCCACCTAATGATGGACGTTCCCGCAGAGTAAAAATGCTCATCAATTACCAGCTTCCCAACTAGCATAAGCAAAATTCCATCTGCCGCTTCTTAAGGACAGGTTTCAACAGTCCAATGACCGGAATGCTCACCCCGAGAACAAGATTGTTGACTTCCTGCTTTTACCAAGTTCCATTGACCTGTAGATTGATCGAACTCAAATTTAAGTTGGTAGCGTTTTCCTTGGATAGAATCATCCGGTAGATTAGTTTGGGTTAATAATAAAGTCCTCTTAAAGCCTTCTTGTTCAATCACTTCTATTTCCTGGGAGAAATTCCCCTCAAGGGGTTCTGAAAGAGCAAATAAATTTAACGCAATGGTTTCGGGATCTTCTGCACTCAATTCTCCCTGAAGTTCTGTTAAGTCCATCTCTAAGTAAGCTTCTTCGTTATGAGAAGCACTGTTATTACCTGTACAACCCACAACCATTAAGCACAGACTAAATGTGAGTCCTAGGGACTTTAAGGAATATTTATCCATTGATCTTTTCATTTTTTTCAACGATTTTTTTAACATATTATTTAGTTTATCTGACACCCAAAAATTTATGAGTTTGTAAACTCATACGCCACTGAGGATGATGGAGAATATAATCGATAATTAGAGATTGATTTTGGGGACTGTTCCATTCTGGTTGTAGGTATTTAATGACTGCTGATGAAACCTTTTTCTCTTGTTTTTCTGCCCAGTACAAATCTTCTGGACTGGCAATAACTACCTTTAATTCGCTAACCTGGGAATAGATACTTTCATGGGGAACCTTGAAGGGTTTGGGGGACAATGTTACCCAGTCGAACCAACCACTAAAAGGATGGGAACCAGAGGTTTCTAAGTGAACCCGTAACCCAGAGTCTCTTAACTCTTTGGTAAGGGGGAATAGATCGTATAATAGGGGTTCTCCTCCCGTAATAACCACCATGAAAGGGTTAGCTTGTTTCGCCGCGGTTACTAAAGTCTCAAGAGAGTGCTGAGGATATGTTTTGCTACTCCATGACTCTTTTTGATCGCACCAAGGACAATAAACATCACACCCGGCTAAACGAATGAAAAAGGCACTTACCCCTGTCCAACTCCCTTCTCCCTGTAAAGAATGAAAGGTTTCTACAATGGGATAAGTTATCGATTTAGATGCGATCGCTTGCTTGCTCACTGAGGCTAAACTATTCATACACTATTCTTAACACTTCTGGTAATTTTAACGTTTTTTTCTCTTCTGTTATGAAATCTTCTTTTTATAAACTATTTTTAGCTCTGCCTTTGGTTACACTGTCTTTAATAGCTTGTGGGTCAATAGAACAGATTTCTATTGACAATGCCCCCATTTCTGAAACTACTCCCCCTAGTCTAACCGATCCTGCCGTTCTCGAAGCTCTTGAAGATGCTACATATCGGGAAATTAATCGATATCGTTTGTCTAAAAATTTACCTGCTCTAAAACTTAATCCTCAAATTACTCAACAAGCTAGAATTCATAGCGAAAGAATGGCTAAGGGAATTATTCCTGTTAGTAACGATAATTTAGAACAACGATTAAAAGTTATTAGTTTTAGTACGCCTCATGAACAAGGAGCAGAAAATTTAGCTACCCATAGTAATAGTTCTGACCCAGTTCAAGCTACTATTAAACAGTGGCTGAATAATCCTAAAAATGTCAAAGCTATTGAAGGAAAATACAACGAAACAGGAATAGGTATAGCACAAAATAGCAAAGGAGAATACTATTTTACACAAATATTTATTCAGCAAAAGCCTTCTCTTATCACCCGTTCTCCAGAAACCACAAATAGTTTAGAACCTTGGAAAAACCTAGACCCTTCACGAAAACAATCCTCTAAAAATGGGGAATTTCTCATCGCCCTAGAACAAGAAATAAACCAACTTGTCAATCAATATCGACTGTCTAAAAATTTACCCCCATTACAAATGAATGCAGAAATTAGTTATGTAGCTAGACAACATAGCAAAGATATGGCAAACAAACGAGCAACCTTTAGTCACGATGGTTTTGATAATAGAGCAAAAATGGTAGGAAAAACTATTCCATATCGATCTTTTGCGGAAAATTTAGCTTACATAAAAGGGTATCCCGACTTAGCTAAAGTAGCAGTTGAAGGCTGGATTGATAGCCCAGGTCATCGCAAAAACATGGAAGGAGAATTCAATTTAACAGGGATAGGAATTGCTAAAAATTCCGAGGGTGAATATTATTTTACTCAACTATTTTTGTTACAAAGATAAATAGTTAAACTGTTAATATTTATCCATTGTTTGCTACAATAAAAGTAGATAATTTTACTTCTACATTTAATAACTATTATGAATGCAAACATAGAGAAAGTACAAGAAGCCTTATCCCATCTAGACCTTATTACCGATCCCCATCAAGTTGCCAAGCTATCTCTAGACTATTACCATTTTAGCCCGATTCTGCAACAACAATTGCAAGATAAACGGGGAGATATGGTTATTCGTCCCACCACAGAAGCAGAAATCATAGAAATAGCCCAAACTTGCGTAAAATATCAAGTTCCTTTAACCGTCAGAGGTGCTGGAACCGGGAATTATGGTCAATGTATTCCCCTAGAAGGAGGTGTTATACTTGATACTACAAAAATGCAACAAATTCTCTGGTTAGAACAGGGGGTTGCTTGTGTGGAACCCGGGGTAAAAATGGCCCCCTTTGATAAACTGGCCAGACAAACAGGTTGGGAGCTAAGAATGGCTCCTTCTACGTACCGTAGTGCAACCATTGGGGGGTTTATTGGTGGTGGTAGCGTAGGAATGGGATCTGTTACCTATGGACAGTCCCGCGATCGCGGTAATCTTCGGGCTTTACGCATTGTAACCCTAGAAGATGAACCCTGTCTCATGGAATTAAGAGGAGATGAAGTACAAAAAGTTAATCATGCCTACGGTACTAACGGTATTATTACACAATTAGAAATTTCTTTAGCTCCGGCTTATCCTTGGGTGGAAATGATCGTTGTTTTCGATGATTTTATGGAAGCTGCCAGGTTTGGTCAAGGGTTAGGAGATAGCGATGGAATAGTTAAAAAATTAATCACCGTTCATGCTGCACCTATTTGTAGTTATTTACATCATTTAAAAGACTATTTACCCGAAAATAAACACGCTGCTTTGTTGATGGTTTCTGAATATGATTTAGAAGCATTAAAAGATTTAGTCTATGAATATAAGGGAGAAATAACTTATCTAAAAACTGCCGAAGAAGCCAACAAAGGGATGACATTATTAGAATATACTTGGAATCATACCACCCTTTACGCTCGTGCAATCGATCCTAGTATTACTTATTTACAAACCTTTTATTTTACCTTGGATAATGTTGAACACTTTTATCATCATTTTGGAGATGAAGTGATGATACATTTAGAGTTTATCAAGTTTCAAGGTAAAGTTATTCCTGCTGGTTTACAGTTGTTTCATTTTACAACAGAAGAGAGGGTTAATGAAATCATCCGTTACCACGAAGAAAATGGTGCCGGTATTGCCAACCCACACACCTATTTATTAGAAGGAGGAGGTAGAAAAACCATTGATTCTCCACAGTTAAACTTCAAAAAAGAAGTTGATCCTTATGGTTTAATGAACCCCGGCAAAATGAGGATGAATTAATAATTTAGTTATCCTAAATCTACCTCATTGTAATTATTATTTATATACTTAATTTAGGCGTTAAGGCCTTGATATTTATTATGATTTTTTTGTTGTTGATATCATAGGCGACGTTCAAATGTGAGGAACCATTTTGCCAAATAGCCACTAACTTAATAGAATATTTGCTCTAAAAGGATAATAATAAGTGAATTGAGACCATATCACTACATGGAAATCACTACCAAATTTTTCACAGAATCTTGTCTTTATTCTTGGCACTTTTGTTGGAACGGCCCCAGAAATTATTAATTTCGATTTCCATTTGCTGAAGAATTTTCAGCCAGTCATACTCTTTCTCCACCAATAAACGACCATTCTCTCTTAGTTTTAGCCTTAAATCAGAATCAGAACTAATTTGTAATATCGCTTGAGCAAATTCGGTAGGCTTATCTCGAAGTAAAATATGAATGCCATCAACAACATTTAACCCCTCCGCTCCCAAAGTTGTGGAAATAACTGGTAATCCCATTGCCATGGAGTGAAGAATTTTGATTCTAGTCCCTCCCCCTATACGCATGGGTACTACTGTCATGAAAGATGTTTGACCGACTTGATTCATATCCTCTGGATTAGCAATTACTTCAATATAAGGATGATTATTCAACTCAAGAATTGATTGATTAGGATGAGAGCCGGCAATACAAAATTTTAGTTGAGGCTGTTCATGCCAAACTAAAGGTAGAATTTGAGTTACAAAATAGTTTACAGCATCAATATTAGGTTGATATCCCATTGCTCCCATAAATAATATTTTTTGAGCATCGATGGAAGGCAGAGGTAAAATAGTTTTAGTGTTAATCCCATTGTTAACAACAATTGTTTCACCACTTTGACAACGACTATCTAATTCTTGTTTATCATATTCACTAACTACAATTTTGAGAGGAAACTTAGCCCATTTTTTCTCTTCATATTCTTTAAATAATTTTAATTCTTTTTTTTTCTTATAATATAATTTTTTATTAAAGTTTACCTTTTCTTGGTCTAAAGAGCGGGCAATTATTTGAGATTCAATATTATGCTCAAAGAGGATTGTATAAGATTTTAAAAACCATTCTTGATATTGTGCCGTAAAAATGGAATCAAAAATAACGATATCAAAACCAAATTTTTGTAATTTTTTCAATATATATTGTATTCGCAAAGATTGAAAAAGTCGAATCGGTCTAGGTATATCAGAAGTAGTCGGGAAAACCCAGAATCTAGTCTTAATAATAATTGCTAAGTCACAATATTTATTTAATGTATCTTCAAAATCATAATCTTTACTAGAAAAAGTAAAAGATACAACTACAAGATCATTATTTAATCCTAAATATTTAATGGTCTCAAAGCGACGAATTGCTGCTCCCGTATTAAGAGGATAAGGAGGATAAGGAGTTAACATGAGAATTTTTAAATTATTTGTTTTTTTAAAATCTTTCTTTACTAAACGAATATTATTTTGATAATATTTCGTGACTTTACGACAAGCTTTTAAATATTGATAAATATCTATAAATGGAGTCATCATAGGGGTAGTTTTATTTAAGTAGTGAAAGTTAATCTAAGTTAATAGAATTTTTTCATTATAAAAAAGTTTTAGGACTGAGAACAAGATTTTGTTACTATATTTAATTTTAGGAACAATTGGATTAATTACTAGAGCTATTATAAAAATATATTTTCATTCTTAGTTGTAAATATAGTTAATGTTCATCTCTTAGAAAAAAGTTTCGTCAGATGGGAAAAAGGTTATATAAAGAGAATTTGGTATCAACAATCCATTAGAATACACTTGTTAACTGAGCCACTACCCAATTGTGGATATATTTAGCATAGAAATAATGTTTTTAGAGAGAGTTTAGATATTAATATAAATTTTAAGAGCAGCAGAATCTAACAATCAAAAAAAAGGATTATTTAATCGATTTCTGTGTCTTTTAAAGAGATTAGTAGTGACACTTTTAAGAAGCTATTAGGAAGCAAAATATAAGAGAATAATGATATTATTTATCTTATAAACTCTATGGGAAATAGTCCCCTAATTTTACTTCTTCCAACACAGTTGATTAATTACGTCGCCGGAGGGCTTATGCAAAATTTGACAGTTTCTGTGATTATAGCGTCATATAATTCGATTAAAACCATTTTTGCCTGCTTACAATCCCTCGAAGCTCAAGTTAATCGCGAAATTTTTGAAATTATTGTTATTGATAGTTCGGATGACGGTACTGAGGTAGTGGTTCAAGAGAATTTTCCTAACGTAAATCTGTATCATTTCGACAAACAAATGTACCCTGGAGATGCTCGGAACTATGGGGTAGCATATTCTAAAGGAGAGATCCTAGCATTTGTAGATGCGGATTGTCTAGTTGAGCCAATATGGGTTAATCAGATTATGGAAGCCCACCGTAAAGTAGATCATCCAGTGGTGGGAGGAGCCATTGCGAATGGGAATCCAGATAGTTATGTAGGCTGGGGCTACTATTTCTCAGGATTTAGTCAGTGGATGCCTCAATCAGAGTCATTTGAACGTCCCGATATACCCACAGGATGTCTTTCATGTAAGCGGTGGGCATTCCAAAAGTATGGACCGTTTTTAGAAGGAAGTTTATGTGAAGACACACTATTTACTTGGAAACTAGCTGATGCTGGCTACCAAGCTTTATTTATTCCTACGATTCAGGTTTTTCATATTAACATTGAAGACCTAAGTGATTTAATGAAACGCAAATTTAGTCACGGAAAAACCTTTGCTAAACTGCGCATATCAGAAAAAAAGTTTTCCCCTTTTAAACAAATCATATATGCCTTCGGCTCACCTATACTGCCGATCATAATCACCTATCGTCGAACTAAAGATGTTTTAAAAGCAGGGACATATCGAGATAAATTTATACTAACCCTTCCAGTAACTTTAGTGGGAATTTTTTGTTGGTCTTTAGGAGAATTTTGGGCTTATGCGAAGATTGATGGATTATTGAAACTAGTCCAAAAAGAGTCTAAATCTTAGAAACGTATTTTATTTAGCCTATTACTCAATACTTACAACAACAATCCTAATGAGAACCATGAATAATTTCAAGTTGTGGTAATCCCCAACAAGTATATTTCATATCTTTTGCCATCATTGCTAACCCTTCAGTTTCAATATAATGCTTATAACTAAAAGGAGGAAAAATTAGTCCTTCTCGATGAATATCTGCCTTAATCAGCAGCATTGTTCCCCCAACTCCATCAACCTCAACAATTTCATGTTCTCGTAAATCTTCAAGATATAATCTGCCCTTGCCTTTAGGGGGTTGCAAAATATTATCAACCATATAAGGACTCCAATCTAGTGATTTAGCATTAGGTTTGAACTGAAATGTATTTAAATCAAAAGTTTTACCACCTGGTTCAAAAACACAATTAGGCACAACAATCTCTTTTCCACTTTCCAAAAGCAGTTGAATAATATCTGGAGGATAATATTCAACATCTACATCTATCCACAATACCCAATCTTCGTCTTGAAGTGCTTTATGACATAAAAAATTACGACTTTTAGCCATAATTGATCGCCGTTTATATTGTACACTTGAGTCCCATCGTGGCGTAGTTAAATAAAACCCAAAATTCTTTTGGTAAATATGTACGTTTTTAAACTCTTGTTCAAGCACAGATAGAGAACGTTTTAATAAATCGAATGTATCATCAGAACTATCACTTTCTAAAAAACCAAGAGATATCTTATCGTGAGGATAAGTTAAAGTAAACAATTTTTCTAGATAATTGGGTAAAAATTTTGTAGCATCTTTAACTGGAGTAAGAATAAGAACAACTGGAAGATTATCCAGATTTAAAGGGACACGTTTTAGCTTTGATATTGGTTTAATTTTAGAAGGGTTTGTTGTCTCTTGAGTGATTGTATTTTGAGTTTTTCTAAAATACAAATTAAAATAGTTCCAGATTTTCTTCATGATTTTAGTATTTTATTGACCAAACTATTCAAATCTCAACATGGTACTATCTGTTCAGTCCCGACTACTTATTGATTGTTTGTAAGCAGTAATAGTTTCTTGAATACATTTTGACCAGCTAAATTTTTTTGCTTGTTCTCTTGATTTTATCGATAAAACTTGTCTCAAAGAGAAGTCAGAGTAAATCTGTAATATACTCTGGGAAAGTCCATCTTGATCTAAAGGATCAAGCATAAATCCTGCATCACCTACTACTTCAGGCAAAGAGGAAGTATTCGAGGTAATGACAGGAGTCCCACATTGCATTGCTTCTAAAGGTGGTAAGCCAAAACCTTCATAAAAAGAAGGATAAACAAATACTAAAGCACCACTATATAGAGCCGCAAGATCTTCATCCTGTACATAACCTATTATAATCAATCGCTCTTGTAAATCTTTATTTTCAGTAATTAGTTGAAAAATTCCTTCATAATTCCAACCTTTGTTTCCAGCTAATACTAAATATAAATCTTTGATTTTCTCCTGTTGCACTAAATTAAGAAAACAACGAATAGTATGTTCGATGTTTTTTCTGGGTTCTAAAGTGCTTAAGCTTAAAATATATGGAGAATCAGGAATACCATACTTTTTTTTAGTTATAGAAATTTTATCCATATCTAAGCAAGGATAGAAAATATCCGAAGCCCCAGGGTAAACTACAAAAATCTTGTTTACGTCGATTTTATTTTTAAGATAATTACACAAGTCGTTTTTCGTAGAATGAGATGCACAGATAACCCAAGTTTCTTCATCTATACTATCTAATGCTTCCTTTAAATTAAAGTTTTTATCAAACTTTAATAAGTTTGGTTCTAATCCAAAAAAATGCGGATACATAATAGGAATTAAGTCATGGACAGTAATAAAAGTAATCAAGTTATTGATTTTTTTTACTTTCTCAGGTAGAGCATGATATGGAGAGTGAAAAATATCTTGAGATTTTAAATCATTGAAATCTAAAGGGCTAAAATTATAATCTAGTAATCTCAATAAAGTGTAAGGCAATTTTCGATCTTGAAACAAGCCTAATTTATGGATTACACTCATAGCTTTAGTGCTTAAATCATATATTTTTTGGCGTTTATTTCTATTATTACTTTGACTAATAAATAGTGTGTCTGCAAGATAAGGATCAGATTCTAGATATTGTCGTGAATCTTCCCAAACATCAAATGATAAACTAGTACAAAATGTCAAATTACACTCTTTCTCTTTCTTTATTCTATGAGCAAAAGCTTCAGTAACTCTAGAAAGCCCAGATTTCGACCGTTTACATAAACCTAGTAAAGATATATCGTAAGTAATATTCATATTAGGGTCTCTGTGTCAAATAATCCTTAAAGTTAATCGAATTATATCCCTCTTCCGGCACACTGGGGCAAGACTAGACAAAAGTTCGAGATCGCTTATCATTAAAGGGTTTTGGGACTTAGAAATAATAGGATGTTTCCAAAAGTGACGGAAGAGGGCTATTATTATTCAGTTTGCTTTATCTAGGTAATTGGGTGAAAGAATTATAATAGATAAAGGCCGCTGACTTAAGCTTTGATCACTCCTTAGAAAAAAACTCTGAAAAAATTTACCGTATCTAGTTTTTAGACAAATTTACGAAAAAAATCTATGCCATTTCGTTGATATATTGATTATAAATCCACCAATATGTTTTGTTCAGCCCGTCAATAAGTCGAGTGTTAGGTTCCCAGTTTAAATACTGAAGAATTTTTGTATTATCACTATTGCGCCCATTTACCCCTTTAGGAGCATGAGTTTTATAAATTCTTTTTAGTTTAGTATCAGCAATGGTTTCCACTAAATCTACTAATTGATTAATCGTTACGAGTTCCGAAGAGCCAAGATTAAGTGTTTCCTCAATTTGACTTTGGCTAATCTGAAGAATTCCCTCTATACAATCGTCAATAAACATAAAACTTCGAGTTTGATTTCCATCCCCCCAAATTTCAATCTCTTTTTTGTGAGATAGTTTTGCTTCGATCACCTTTCTGCAAATTGCTGCGGGAGCTTTTTCCCTCCCACCTTTCCAGGTACAATTTGGACCATAGACATTGTGGAATCTAGCGACTCTAGTGGGTAATTTAAAGTCTTCACGAAAATGAAGCTTCTCAAAAAGTCTGGGGGGACTCGCCGAAAGTTAGGGGACAAAG
>NZ_JARVCN010000426.1:0-2445 GCF_038442745.1 Crocosphaera sp. Alani8 | reverse complement strand
GGCGGAAGTGGTAAGTCAACGTTAACTCAATTAGCGATCGCACTTGTTGGAATAGAGAATGTGTTTATCACTGACTTGGAGATTCTTGAAAAGGATAAGTTTGAGACGGCTAATATCAAAGACAAGCTTTTGGTGATTCTCCAGGAGGCAGTTAGCTATAAAGGGGTCAAAAAACTTAAGGCATTGACAGGCGGCGATCGCTTAAGGTTCGAGCAGAAATTTAAGCAGGCGTTAGAAAGTTTCTATCCCAATGCAATGGTGATGATTACCTCGAATGAGCCGATTAAAACTGGGGACTATACCAGCGGATTGTACAGACGAGAAATTCCCTTGTCCATGACCAAGCGTATCCCAGATAAGGAGCAACGGAAACTGATTGGCCATGATCAGGAGAATAATTTAGTAGGGGAATTTGCCCCATTTATCCCAGGGCTACTTAATTGGGTCTTAGAGATGAATCCAGACGAAGCGACTAAGATTATCAAAGACCCCTTTACTCACGCCCCAGGACTCCTTAAAAGCAAGCTGGAGAACTTAATAGACACTAATAGCATCGCAGGGTGGCTAAATGAGAAGGTTGTCTACATCGATGGCTATGAAACGCAGGTCGGATGCAAGTCCCCCTTGAGTGAGTCTAAGGAACACATCTGGTTATACGCCAATTATTGCGATTATTGCTCGTTAACAGGGGTTAATGCCGTTTCCTTGACTCGTTTCTCATATTTACTCTTAGATTTATGTAAGAACCAATTAGGTTTCTCCATTAGGAAAGGAAGAAATACTAAAGGAGCTTTCATCGAGGGGTTAAAAATTCGGGATCACTTAGATGAGGAAAAACTGCCATTGATTGAAGGTCTTTATACTCCCCTAGATTATAGAGGAGATGAAATAGATGGCTTTATGACGGAGAGTATGACGGCTGAAACCAGCACCAATGATGAATCTGACGGGTATGATGGGTTTTCTAGCAGTTCAGAGAAAAATCAATCAACGGCTGTTGCACTTCTAGAAAAACCATCAAGGGTTGTAGAACCTCCTAAAGAAAAAATAGAAGAAACTGAAAATAACCCGTCACAGTCGTCAAGTTCAACATCCGTAACGGTTTCAGAGGAAAAACAAGCCCCCATAACCCATCATAAAATTGTTGGGAGAGATGAGTTGATTGGGAGGATTGATGTAGAAATGGAAAGGTTGGGGTGGACAACAGCGATCGGTAAAGACTACCTGGTTAACCAATATGGGGTAAGTTCTCGCCAGCGTCTAACCGACGATCAGCTGTTGGAGTTTTACCAAAACTTGAAGGGAGCTTCATTGACAGCTAAAGAAACCCCTAAATATGAGATAGGTCAGTTTTTACAAGGCTTCGTCCCCCACCCAATGGGAATGGTTAAGGTTGAGGGGACGGTTGTAGAACAAAATGGCGATCGCTGGTTAAAGGATGAGTCCGGAATTACTTATCCTTTAACGGTAATGGAAGAGGTTAAAAGAATTAAGAATTAAGAAGTCAGAATTTAGAATTATACTGTTTTTAGCTTACTAGCTTCCAATTCTACATTCTAAGTTCTAAATTCTACATTTTTCTTGTCATCTGCCTTCTGCCTTCGTTAAACATAGGTTATAACAATAATCAATCAAGGATTCTGAAAAACAGTGTGAAGACCTCATGAAAGCAACAGAAATACTCCAGAAGTATGGTGAAGGAAAAAGAGATTTCCGCAATCTTAGTTTAAGAGGGCAATCTTTTCGAGGACAAAATCTTTCAGGAGCGGATTTTAGTGGATGTGATATCAGAGGGACTAATTTTAAGGGGGCTAATCTCAAAGGTACTATTTTCCATCAAGCCAAAGCCGGGCTACAAAAACGATGGGTGATTATTCTTGTTTCAATTTCTTGGTTAATTTCAGCATTTTTAGGATTCTTCTCGATTTTTAGTCCTGCATTTATAACTTACTTTTTTCGCTCAGATGCTGAAGAGATAGAGCCAATTTTAGGAATTATTATTATTTTAGTTCTAATTTCTATCTTGATTGCCATTATTCGTCAGGGTTTAAACATCGCCGTAGCCGTAGGCGGAGCCGTAGCCTACGCCTTAGCCGTAGCCTACGCCTTAGCCTTAGCCGGAGACTTCACCGGAGCCTTAGCCGGAGACTTCACCGTAGCCTTAGCCTTAGCCTTAGCCTTAGCCTTAGCCGGAGCCTTAGCCGGAGCCTTAGCCTTAGCCTTAGCCTTAGCCGGAGACTTCACCGGAGCCGTAGCCTTAGCCTTAACTGTAGCCGTAGCCTTAGCCTTAGCCGGAGCCTTAGCCTTAGCCGTAGCCGTAGCCGTAGCCTTAGCCTTAGCCGGAGCCGGAGCCGGAGCCGGAGCCGGAGCCGGAGCCGTAGCCGTAGCCTTAGCTGGAAGTTATTTAGGATGGCGTTCTCTCAGAGGAGATCCAAGAGATAAATG
>NZ_JARVCN010000425.1:0-22535 GCF_038442745.1 Crocosphaera sp. Alani8 | reverse complement strand
TCTTTGTCCCCTAACTTTCGGCGAGTCCCCCCAGACTTTTTGAGAAGCTTCCCTTAACCTCAAGTCCACAGTTTCGGGTAGAATGATACTAAATCTCGGTGTATTTAAGGATTAACAATAGAAATGACAGTCGAAACCCCCATCCCCGTCGTTGTCAATGGTGCTGCTGGTAAAATGGGTCGTGAAGTAATTAAGGCAGTTTCCCAAGCAAAAGACATGATCTTAGTGGGAGCAGTGGATAAAAACCCGAACTATCGTGGTCAAGACGTAGGAGAAGTAGTCGGATGTGGTGAGTTAGAAGTGCCGATAGTGGATGATTTAGAAAGCATTTTGGTGTTGGCAACTCAGGAGCAAGTACAAGGGGTAATGGTAGATTTTACCCACCCTAAAGGTGTTTACGATAACGTTAGAAGTGCGATCGCTTATGGGGTACGTCCGGTGGTGGGAACCACTGGGTTAACTGATAAGCAGTTACAAGATTTGGCTGAGTTTGCAGATAAAGCGAGTACGGGGTGTTTAATTATTCCTAATTTTTCTATTGGAATGGTGTTACTCCAACAAGCGGCGATCCAAGCTTCTCAGTATTTTGATCACGTTGAACTTATCGAACTTCATCACAATCAAAAGGCAGATGCACCTAGTGGAACTGCTATAAAAACAGCGCAAATGCTGTCTGATTTAGGAAAAACCTATAATCCTTCTTCTGTTCAAGAAACAGAAACCATATATGGTTCTCGAGGTGGTGTGGTGGCTGATAATATTCGGGTTCACAGCGTGCGTTTACCGGGTTTAATTGCTCATCAAGAAGTTATTTTTGGCGCACAGGGAGAGATTTATACTTTACGCCATGATACTAGCGATCGCTCCTGTTATATGGCGGGGGTTTTACTTTCCATTCGTAAAGTTACTCAGTTGAAAAGTTTGGTTTATGGGTTGGAAAAAATTCTTTAAACGTTGAGTTCTTTTAAAGCTAATCTAATTTGTTCTAACCTTCTACGGTTTAAACCTAAATCAAATTTATTACTACGAGAAGCTGAGCGCATTTTTATGATAGAGACATCGGGAGGAAAGTAAAATTCTAAGTCATCAATTCTTCCCAAAAACTTCCCTTTTGCTTTTGCAATAATATAGTTTTCTTTGGTTTCAATAACCTGAGTTCTAGGAACAACTGTTAATACTTTTAACAAGATTTCTTTGGCTTTATTTTTCTCGATATGGTAAGAAATGGGAGCAATATAAAATTTGTCCTCTTCTTGCGAACTTACCACACAAGCAACTTTAGAGGAACAGGGAAGCAAATTACCATCCACAAGGAAACTATTTCTGCTTAATTCTGTTCCGTAAGCCATTGAATCAAGAGAACAAAAGCTAAAAATTGTAACTAGGATAAAGGAGAAGAAATAACGAATCATGACTCAATAATTTCTCGTTTTGTAGGATAGAAAGGTTCACGGCCATTTAATTGCCAAATCCCATAAACGAGAACGCAAGCAACAGTAAGCCAAATAACAGAAGGAAGTAGTAAAAATCCTGCTAAACTAATTGTTTGACCATAAATGATAGTAACAATAATTGCTGATAACCAAGGTCCCAAAATAACGACAGGAAAGGCTGCCCCGAATCTTCTTTCTACTGTAAAAATAGTATTCCAAGTGTCCCCTAAAGCGAGATGAATAACATAGAGAATGAGAGGAAAAGCTAAGAAATTTGCTTCCATTTCCTGCCAAACTAATACAGAAGAAACCACTCTTAAAACACCGATACTCATCCAAATAATGGGAAATGCTAATGGAGGTGGAGCCCAAGAAGGTCGAATAATTTGTTTATAAGTTCCCGAATTTCGAGTATTATCTAATGGGGAAAACAAGCGAGAACGAATGGTTAAGAAAATAAAAAATACACTAGCGATCGCTGTTGGCAACCAATCAGGAGTATTGTAACTTAAAATACGATTGTAAGCTTGTGACATTGCCCAAAGTGCAGAAATCATTAAACCGATTTGTACTATGGTTCCTACTAGATAAGTAACCACTGCTTTGCCATCAATTTCCTGATTATTTATGGGAGACTGTATGGGGGGTTTTGTCTCTTTGACTCCCATAACGGAATTAACAATGGTTTGTAGCATTGGGTTTGATTGACTCATTTTTTATCCTCAATCTTGTCTTTTTATATTGTACAATCTTTGGGAGTTTATAATTGATGATTTTTGCTTATTCTACAATACCCATTAACTTGAGTTCGGTGTTGGGAGTTCGGTATTGGAAGTTAAGTTTTTTAAACGGAATAATCGGTATTTCATATTCTTGAACTTGATATATTTTCGATAATGTTTTTTATATCGAACTCAGGTAATTAGACATTATCTAACTTTTTAAAATCCCTATGAAAAGAATTGGATCCATTTTAAAGCCTTAATGCTAGACTACAAAAAGCAGGGCTTAAAAAATTTCCTTTGCCAGTTTCTCACAGATAAGCGGGGTAATTAATGCGAGGATTATTGTTAAATATTTCTGTAGAAACAAATAGTCCAGGATGGCAAGTTTCTCAGTTGCAACAAAGACTATTAGAAAAGTGGGAATTGATAGGAAATCAATTTGCAGGTAGTCTAGCAGATGTTAGTTTCCCTGGTTGGTTAAACTCTACATTGGTAAGACTTATTATTCACTTATTGTTTTGGGTAATGATTGCTTTGTTGCTCATTTTGTTAATGTGGAAAGGACAACAGTTGGTAAAATGGTACAAACGCAAGATTAAATCCCGTAATAATCGAAAGATTATCAAAAATATACCAGAAAAAAAGCAAGATTACTCTGTAGATTATTGGGTAATCCAAGCACAAAAAGCAGAAAAAAAAGGAGAATATCAGGAAGTTTGTCAATGCTTATATCAGGCTATGCTACAACAATTAGATAGTCGAAACATCGTACCCCATAAATCTAGTCGTACCGATGGAGAGTACGAAGAAATAATTGTAAAAATACCCCAATATCAATCCTATCAACAGTTATTGTGGATACATCAAGAGCTTTGTTTTGGTAATTTATCTGCATCAATATCTTTAGTCAAAAATTGTTGGGAAGCTTATGAAAGTATCAAAAGATTATGATTAAATCTCGTCGTCGTTTATGGTTCTTGATTGCTATTTTAATGGGAGTAGTTCTTTTTTTTGCTGTATTAGTTGCTCCAACTCAGAATAGACTAATAAGTGGCTCTACTTTCGGGGTTTCTCCTGATGGTTATGCTGCTTGGTACGACTTTATGAAGGAGAGGAAAACTATTATAGAAAGATGGCAAAAACCTTTTGACATTCTAGAAAAAAGTGCCTTAGAAAATCCCATTACTTTGTTAAGGATTTATGGTAAATATTCCCGATTTATTATAGATGACAGGGAAAAGCAATGGGTAAAACAAGGTAATACTCTAGTTATATTAGCTTCTCAAGGTCGAGTAACAGAAGCTCCTTTTACTACCAATCATAGGACAAACTTTGGTGATGTGACAATTGAAACAACTCGTAGAAAAACAGGATATAGTAAAGCTATTCTTGAGGATGATTTTGGGGCAATAATTTCGCAGGAAAAACAATCAAGAGGGCAAATTATTTATGTAACTACTCCCTATTTAGGGGCCAATGCTTATAAACTTTTCCCAGGGAATTATCAGTTTCTAGCTCATTTAGTAGAATCGACTCCAGGAAATAAAATATTAGTAGATGAGTATATTCATGGTTATAAAAATAAAGATTTACAAGAAACTGAGACAGATAGCAATGTTCTTGTTTATTTACTCAATACTCCGCTCCTAATTATTTTAATCCAAGGATTATTAATCATATTGATACTTATTTTTGCTAATAATAATGGTATGAATAAGAAGAAAAAAATACAGCGAAAAATAGCTAATAACAGTCAAGAATATATAAACGCATTGGCAACCATTTTACAAAATGCAAAAAGTCGTGATTTTGTACTTAAAACTATTGAAAAAGCAGAAAAATTACAATTGCAAAAAAAACTAGGTTTAAAATTAGATCCACAAAACTTAGATAGTCTGATAAAAGTTTGGAGTCAGAGGGTGGGAAAATCACCTATGATGTTAGAAACATTGCTAAAAAAATCTCATAAAAACTATTCCTCACACGATTTTAAGTTACTGGAATGGATGAAACAATGGCAAACTATTCACAAAGAAATTTATCCTCAATCATCAAATCATGACAACAAATAATGCCCTATTTCTTCAAATTAGTCAAACTCTAGAACAAATTATTGTCGGACAATCTTCCATCATCGAGCAGCTTTTGATTGCCTTATTAAGTGGAGGTCATGTTATTTTAGAGGGAGTTCCAGGGACAGGAAAAACCCTATTAGTAAAAGTATTATCTCAACTTATTAAAGCAGATTTTCGACGCATTCAACTCACTCCAGATATTTTACCATCAGATATTTTAGGAACTAATATATTTGACTTTAATACTCGTGATTTCACACTAAAAGAAGGTCCCATTTTTACCGAAATTTTATTAGCAGACGAAATTAACAGAACACCTCCAAAAACACAATCTGCTCTCCTAGAAGCAATGCAAGAACAACAAGTAACCTTAGACGGGAAAACTAGAGCTTTATCTCCTTTATTCTGGGTAATTGCCACACAAAATTCCTTAGAATTTGAAGGAACTTATCCTCTCCCTGAAGCTCAATTAGATCGATTTGTGTTTAAATTATTGATTGATTATCCAGATCGTTCGGCAGAGAAACAAATGTTGATTCAGGCAAAAAATAGCTCCCAAGGAAAATCAACAAATGTTAGAGAATTGCAACCAATAGCTACTATTGAAGATATTTTAACAGCTAGAGAAGCGGTACAAAAAGTCGAAGTCAAAGAAAATATTATTAATTATTTATTAGATTTATTAGAAAAAACTCGTCAACATCCCGATGTTGCTTTGGGTGCTTCTCCCCGTGCTGCAGTTATTTGGTTGCAAACAAGTAAGGCAAAAGCTTGGTTTGCAGGGAGAAATTATGTAACTCCAGATGATGTCAAAACTATCGCTATTCCTTTACTTCGTCATCGTTTAATTCTTAACCCAGAAGCTCAATTAGAAGGGGTAAACTCTCAAGCAGTAATTGAGTCAATTCTGAAACAAGTTGATGTTCCCAGATAAACTGTAAATTCAGTTATTAGTGACCGATAATTCTTAAAGGTTTGGAAAAGATGATTATACCAGCTAAACGCTCATACTTTATTTTGATTCTTGCTCTATTTATATCAGTATTAGTAGCATTATTTAATGTTAAAATTAGTCTCTTATTGCTACTTTTATTCGATGTCACTTTTTTAGGGGTGATGGTAATCGATGGGAGTAAAGTGAAAAAGAATCGGGTGATAATAAGTCGTCATTCTCGGCAAAAATTATCTATTGGGAGAGAAAATAAAGTAACACTTTCAATTACCGCTAAACAACAAGCTGCACAAGTCGTCATTAAAGATAACTATCCTCAACAATTTTCCGTTTCTGTCCCTACTTTAAAAACCAGTTTAACCCCTCAAACTCAACAAGAATTGCATTACACAGTCTCCCCTCATCAAAGGGGAGAATTTCGGTGGGGAGATATTCGCATCAGACAGTTAAGCCCTTGGGCTTTGGCTTGGTACGATTGGAAAGTAGTAGCTAGTCAAAAAGTAGCTGTCTACCCAGATTTAGTAGGATTGCGATCGCTCCTAATTCGCCTTAGCCAAGAAAACACAGGTACGATGCGTCTCCGTCGTCGTCTGGTACAAGGGACCGAATTTAGGGAATTACGGGAATATGTCAGTGGGGAAGACACCCGTTTAATCAACTGGAAAGCTAGTGCTAAAAGCACTCATCCCATCGTTAAGGTCTTAGAAGAAGAACGAAAACAAACCCTAATTATTCTACTAGATCGCGGACGATTGATGACGGCACAGGTTCAAGGGTTAAAGCGGTTCGATTGGGCCCTCAATAGTACCCTCTCCCTAGCATCAACAGGGTTAAATAGAGGGGATTCGGTAGGAATTGGGGTGTTTGACCGAGAAGTAGTCGCTTGGATGCCTCCGGAGAGAGGAAAAAGTCAACTTTCACGAATTATCGAAAGGTTAACCCCCATACAACCCGTCTTACTGGAACCGGATTATTTTGGTTCCGTTACCCGATTAGTGAATCAACAACATCGTCGCGCCTTAGTGGTGTTAATTACCGATGTTATTGATCAAATCGCCTCAGCAGAATTGTTAACAGCTATGCAACGCCTAACTCCTCGTTATTTGCCTTTTTGTGTCACTTTACGGGATCCTCAAGTAGATGAAATAGCCCACAGTCAAACAGAAACCATTGATGATCTTTATCGCCGTAGCGTCGCTTTAGATGTACTATCGCAACGTCAGATGGCTTTAGCGCAACTAAAACAAAAAGGGGTTTTAGTTTTGGATGCAGCAGCCAATCAAATTAGTGAACAATTAGTAGAACGCTATTTAGAAATTAAAGCCCGTCATTTACTGTAGTTTGAGTTCGGAGTTAAACTACAATATTGAATCAAAAGTATAAACAGCAGTAAACCAGCAACATATTTCAGGGGATCGGGGACAGAAGGATTAGGAGAGAAAAATCCCTCAATAATCCCTGCAATAAATAATAGAGGAACAATTCCAAAAACTAGTTGTGCCGCTTGTAATCCGTAGATTTTCAAAGCATCAGCCCGTTTATATTCTCCCGGAAATAGTAACGCTTTGGCAATCAATAAGCCGGCACCTCCCGATAAAAAAATGGCGGGTAATTCCAGGGAACCATGAGGGAAAACAAAAGCCCAAAAAGGATACGCTAAATTATTTTGTCCCACAAGAGTGGCAATGGTACCGATCAGTAAACCGTTATAAAACAGAATAAAAAGGGTCAAAATACCAGCAACAATTCCCCCACCAACCACCCTAAAAGAAACTGACATATTATTAATCATGATGCCACTAGATGCTAAGGGTTCCACTCCAATAATCGATCCCATCCACAACTCTTGATCGTCCCGAACTTTTGTAATTAACTCTGAGGGTGCTACCAAAGCAATAAAATTAGGATCTGTCCAAGCGTACCACCAAGCAATTAATCCACCTAACATAAAGGTTAAAGTAGCGATCGCTGTATATTTCCAAGTTATCTGCACCGTTTCAGGAAAACCCCAACGATAAAATCTCCAAATCCCCCCCCAGTCTTGACCCCGAGGTGCTTGATAAATTTGACTATAAGCGCGGGTAGTTAACTGATGTAAGTCTTGAATAAGAATTTTACCAGGGTTGAATGTTTTAGCACGGGCGAGATCGGCTGAAACAGAGCGATACAATCCCGACAATTCCTGAATCTCTGAAGCATTTAAACATTTAATCCCTTTTTTTTCTATTTTTTTTAACAGGAAATCCAGTCTTTGCCAATAGGGTTCCCGTCGTGCAATCCAACGTTGAATTTTCATTATATTTTTCCCAGATTTCCAGTAACTGGCCTTAGCATAAGGATGAGTTGTTTGTTGTTGTGCTTTTTTACAGATTATTTCTGATGTCTAACCCTTCTCTAGAGTACCAATCACCGGGCCCGTTGAGTATCGGCAATGTTATTAGTGCTGCTGCTCGAATCTATCGAGATCACTTTGTTGTTTATTATAAGTTAGCTTTGATTGCCACTCTTTGGTTTATTGTCCCTATTTATGGATGGGCGAAATTCATGGCAATTTCGGGTTTATTATCCCGTTTAGCCTACGGAGAAGTGATTGGAAAACCAGAGAGTGTCACAGAAGCCCGTCGTCATGTTAATCCTCGCTTGTGGACGTTTTTCGGAGCAGGATTGTTAGTTTTTTTGATTTTCTTTGGATGGTATTTCTTCTTTGGTATTACTGGTGTTATTGCCGGTATTATTATACGTAATTTATCTATCATGCTATTTCAAAATAACACTGTGTTATCATGGCTAGTCTTTAGTCTTTTTGCAATACTACTATTTTCAATATTTATTATTAGTTTATTTTGGCTGAACTCCAGATTATATCTAGTGGATTTATCTATAGCAATTGAGGATCAATCTTCATCAACTAAAGCAATTAAACGAAGTTTTAAACTAACTCAAAAATTTATTTTTCGGATTATGTTGATCGGTTTTATTGCTTTTTTAATAGCCATTCCTATTTCTTCAGGGCTACAAGTTTTTAATTTTTTAATCCGTTCGGCATTGGTGATTATTTTTCCACAAGATTCTCCAATTTTTGCAGTTATTTATTTACCTTTGTCTTTTATTCTATCTTTGGGACTGTCTGCTATTTTAGTTCCTTTTTGGCAATCTATTAAAGCCGTTCTTTACTATGATTTACGTAGCCGCCGAGAAGGGATAGACATACAACTTCGTGATTCAATTTAATCTCTAACTTAAAATTATTAAAAGTATGAACTTTTTTAATCAGTTCAAAATAGAAACTCCGGAAAGTATTGAGCTAGAATTTACTTTAGCAGGGGTCGGAAATCGTATCTATGCTTCAGTAATTGATTGGATTGTTTTGGGTTTTATACTTATAGTATTACTGAGTATTTCTGCTTTATTTTTTTTCAATGTACCCATTCTTGCTACCATTTTTAGTATCCAAGAAGATCAAGTTGGTTTATGGATTTTAGCAATTCAGTTTTTCGTTATTTTTGCGACTTATGTGGGGTATTTTGTTATTTTTGAAACCCTATGGCAAGGGGAAACTCCAGGAAAACGTTTTGTTAAAATTCGTGTTATCCAAGATAATGGAAGACCGATTACTTTACAGCAAGCAACCTTACGAGCTTTATTAAGACCGATTGATGAGTTATTCTTTTTAGGACTATTTTTTATTATTTTCGGTCAACAAGAAAAACGCATTGGAGATTGGGTAGCAGGAACCATTATTATTCAACAAAAACAAGGCAAAAAAGGGACAGACTTAGCTTTTTCACAGGAAGCAGAAACCTTAGCTAAATACTTACAAACAAACACCGATTTATCTCAATTATCCCCTGAAGATTTCGCCACTATTCGCAGATACTTACAAAGACGAGAGCAAATGTTTACCGAGTCTAGAGTTGAGTTAGCACGAAAACTAGCATATCAAGTTAAAGACATTATTAATCTTCAAGAAATACCAGAAAAAACTACCACTAATCTTTTCTTAGAAGCAGTCTATCTTGCCTATCAAAAAAGATTTTAAAACGTTATGCAGTAAGTGATGAGTTAGTCACTCTAATGTCATTTGAGAACCCCATAAATCTTGTGCCATAAAAGCTCGATCTTTAGGCAAAGGAGCAACTGGATCGGTTAAAGTAAAATCTCCTCTTTCAATCCAACTTTTTAGCTCTTGGGCTACTTTCCGAGATAAGGATATACTAGCTAAAGGTGCAACTCGAATACTTTTTCCTTCTATTGTCATGCGACCTGTTTTTAATTGTGCATAACTAACTAAACCAAAGGTGGGACGAACCCGACGAGGAATAGAAAAATCGATTACTGGTGCAACCACTTCTTTATCCACAACAGCACAACGTTCAACTACCCTTTGATCCAACACAGGAAAAGGAATCCCAACTCCCAACATCAAAGAGGGACCATAATGATTAAAATAACACCCTCTAACCCATTGGGATGACATTGTTTTGGCATCTCCTACTAAGGCTAAGGTAGCAGCCGGACCGATGGGGGTACGGTTAGATAAGCGTTTCTGTAGGGGGAAATGCTGAGTTCCTTCCCAAGCAATATAACCCACACCACCCCCCAAAAAAACCCGACTACCAATACCAATCAGTTCTAAGTCGGGATCATTAAATAAAGGAGCGATAGCTCCTGGGTTAGAGTAGACGGCGTTACCTAGCTCCGGTTGTAATGGCCCAAGATAAGTGTACAAAAAGCGATCGCTACTATTAACCCCTACAATAAAGTTTTGATATAGGTTTCGGGGGTTATATAAATAAAACTGATTTATAGTTTTACGGGTGATAGTAGTTTCAAAAGAAGCTCGAGGATAACAGTCGGTGACTTGACCAATAGCTTTAACACTAACTGGTTTTCCTGCGATTAAATCTTCGATGACATGGCCCCCTCCCCTCTCTGCACTAACATTCCCAGAACGATTTTCACTGTCGTTCATTTCACCGATGGTTTTATAATCCACCATAGCAGTAGCCCCTAAATAGAGATCCACTGCACCAAAGCCAGCATAAGCAGGAACCCCATCTAACCAACATTGTCGTATCTTGATAGGGGGATCGGTATGACCCAAGTTAAGGATAGCCCCAGATGACTCCATAGGTTCAAAGGTTCCTGTGCAAATCACATCGACTTTTTTAAATGCTTGATCGACACCAATTTCTTGAACCCGTGTTTTTAGTTCTTCCACAGTCCAAACTACGGCTTTTTTTTTAGTAATTTTTTCGTTAATTTCGTCAATAGTTCGCATCACTATGAATATTTATAATTTAGTAAGGAGAGTTTTTATACTTATTTTTTTTTCAATTCTGAAGTGAATTCCTGATGAGAATAATTATAATTACTTTTCCATTGATCCAAAATATCTTTAACTAGCACTTCTTTTAGCCAAACTTGGGCAACGAGGGCTAAAGGTAATGCCAAAAAGAAACCTAACACCCCAAATGAAATACCAAAGAATACTTGTGCAAGCAAGGTTACAGCAGGTAAGATGGATTTTCTATTTTCTATTAATAAGGGAGCAACGAATTTACTTTCTATGATCGAAATAACTAGATAAAATATAATATAAAGAACAAAAACACTAAGAGATTTCCAAGGATTTTCTAGTAAAGCGATAGCTACCGGGGGAATTAAGCTTAAGACTGGCCCAATATTAGGAATGAAAGTTAAGATTCCTGCCAGCATGGATTGTGCCAATGTCAGTCGCATTCCTAAAAGAGATAGCCCAATAAAACTCAACATGGTAATCATGACCATTTTAAATAAGATTCTGGTCAGTTTCCCTTGCAATGAGCGATCGCATTCTGTTAATATATGATCTATTTTTTTACGATAAAATGAAGGGAATAAACGGATAAATCCTTGACGATAGGCACTAGGATTAACTAACAACATCAGGGTTAATGCAAATAATAATAGTAAGGTTAATGGGATACCTAAAGTTGTGTAAAAAACTGATAACCCCTGACCGGCAATTATTTGGATTAAAGGTTCTAATTGTTCTACAACTTGTTGGCTATTTGGTAATGCTTTAATTAATTCTGGATCAAGACGTAGAATAAAATCTTTGATAGTAAGAATTAATTGATCTAATCCTAAAGAAACTAACTTGAATAATTCTGGTAATTGTTCCGCAAACGGAGGAATAATGATCAAAAAGAATCCTGACAATACTATTAATGATAATAGAATAGATGACAATACTGCAGATCCCCGCTTCATCCCAATTCTTTGCAATAGTTGAACTCCATGATTAAGAAAATTAGCAATAATTGCAGCCGTAAATAGTAAAAGTAATAACTGCCTAATATTCCAAAGGATGTAAACACAAAAGGCTAAAATAGTAAAACCAATCCATTGAGAAAACTTCATCTTAGGAATTTGAAATGTTATTCAATAGTTTTTGACTCAAAAACAAAGCTACGATTGAAGGTAATATCATAACCATTATCAGTGCTTTGATATTACTAGGTTGAATAGAAATGAAAGAACCTAAATATTTAATTATCACCGAAACTATGAGAGAAGGGATAAAAATCTTAATCAAAAAAATAAACGTTTCATTCATCTTATTTATCTTCACCTAGATCATTTTTCTTTAAGTTGGACTGTGCGATTTAACCAGTTCATTCCAGAAGAAATAATCAGGTTAAAAACTAGATAAGTTACCATAACAATTAACAGCATTTCTACAGATTTTCCCGTTTGATTAGAAATCGTGTTAGATATGGCGTAAATATCATTATAACCAATAGCAACCGCTAGACTAGAATTCTTCACTAGGTTTAAAAATTCACTGGTTAGAGGGGGAATCATAACCCATAATGCTTGGGGAAAGATGACTAGACGCATGACTAAACTGGAGTTTAATCCTAAAGCTTCCGCTGCTTCCCATTGTCCTTTAGAAACCGATTGAATACCCGATCGCACTACCTCAGCGATAAAACCAGCAGTATAAATGGTTAATCCCGTTAATAACGTAGCAAACTCGGGGGAAAGATTCAAGCCATCTTGAATACGTTTTATTTGAGAGTCGTAGATGGGAAACTGCCAATCTAAACCTAGAAAAATGATTAAAATTGATAGCAAGCCAATAACAATTAAAGCTATGTTATAAAATTTTCCTGTTACTCCTTGTTGAATAATCACTTGAGTTTGTCTTTGCCAAATGAAAAACGCTATAATTCCACCCAAAAGCAATGCTATAATGGCTGATAAAGTCTGTACATTTGCTAAAGGGAAGGGAATATAAATCCCTTGATTAGAGAGAAAAATAGACCTAAAAAGAATTAGAGGATCATCAATTTTAGGAAACTTCAGAAAAACAGCGAAATACCAGAAAAATAACTGTAATAATAAAGGAGTGTTACGGATGGTTTCTACATAAACTGTTGCCATTTTCTGGACTAACCAGTTATTAGATAATCTTCCTAATCCAATAATTATCCCTAAAAAAAAGGCTAAAATAATCCCAGTAATCATAACTCTTAATGAGTTCAGTAAGCCAACTAAGATGGCTCTATAATAGGGATCAGTTGGCTGATAAGGAATAAGAGTATCACCGATATTGAAGCGAGAATTGAGGTCAGGATCAACAATAAAACCGAAACCGAATGTTAATCCTAACTGTCTAAAATTATTAACAAGATTGTTCCAAAAAATAGCCATTAGCACTAAAATAGTACTCACAACTAAAATCTGGATAATTACTTTAACAATTCGGGAATCACGCCAAAAGGGGGTTTTTTCCGCATTCATTTCTTTTTTTTGATCACTATAAAGATAAAAGCTAGATAACTACTCTATTTTTTAAATATTGTTAAGTTTTCTTTGGATACTATTGATATTTTAACTTCAATCCTGAATTCATCATTCTACAACAAATAATATATTCTAACTGATAGAAAATGAGAAGAACGATTGAAAAGTATTATTTCCTAATCGTTTTTCACTTCTCAAGTATTATTCCTGACTGCTATCTTTTATATATAAACTTTATAGCGTTAGTCAGTGGTTTAGGTCAATTTATCTAAACGGTGGAGAGTATAGTAAACCCCCTTCCGTCCATAACTTATTGGGACCGCGATCTAACCCCAAAGGTTGACCAATATTTCGCTCATAAACTTCTCCATAATTACCAACGTGCTTAACAATACGTTCGGCAAAATCGTTAGGTAATCCTATTCCCTCTCCTAACTTATCATCTAATCCTAAAAACCTTCTGATGTTGGGATCTTCGCTATTCTCAAACGTTGTTAAATTTTCTTGAGTAATACCAAATTCTTCCGCTTGAATTAGGGCATAAGTAATCCATTTAACCGCATCAAACCAGTCGGAATCATTGTTTTTCACCGCCGGTCCTAGGGGTTCTTTTGATAACACTACATCTAAGACATTATGCTCGTTAGAATTGGGTATGATAGAACGACGAGCTACTAATTGAGAGCGATCTGCCGTTACCCCTTCGCAACGTCCCTCCTGATAGGCTGCATAAAGTGCGTCTACGTCCTCAAAGGTAACTGGATTGTAATCTTCTATGCCTTGTTTTCGCATTTGGTCGGCTAAATTTTGCTCTGTAGTTGTTCCAGCTAAGACACAAATAGACTTACCAGCTAATCCTTGTATATCTGTCACCCCACTGGCCGTTGTTACCATAATTCCTTGACCGTCATAAAAGACGGTAGGAGCAAATTCCATACCGTTAGTGGTATCTCGACTAATGGTCCAGGTGGTGTTGCGGTTAAGAACATCTACCTCTCCTGACTGAACAGCAGGAAAGCGTTCTTGTGCGCTCAACTTACGGTATTCCACCTGATCAGGATCATCAAATAGAGCGGCTGCGATGGCCCGACATACATCTACATCTAACCCCGAATATTGACCATTTTCGTCCACAAAACTGAACCCAGGGACTTCTCCATTTACCCCACAGATGAGGCTTCCTCGCTCTTTAATGGTATCAAGACGACTGGTACTTGCAGTGGTAGTGTTTGAGGGTTGGTTCTCTCCTCCACAAGCGGTTAACGGCAGGGTTAGTAATAATGTTACTAAAAGTTTTTTGAACATAGGTCAATGGTTAACATCGGAGATGAATAAGGACTCCTGTTTAGTTTAAACGAGAGAGACTGAATGATCAATTATTATTAGAACGGGCTTCTGACTTCTAGCTTCCTTATCCTCCTATACCTAATCTTCCAGCTAAACCTGGACTTAAAGGAATCAGGGTTGCTAACATTAAAAATAGAGCCAATAATCCCCACCCTGCACGGGTATCATCTGGTTCAGTTAATTCATTAAGACTTGGTCTTTCTAAGTCTCTTTGTAAGAATAAAATAACCACAGCCCAGTACAAGGGGATCGGATTAGCAGGACTAAATATAGTGACAATTCCCAAAATAACTAGGGTAATAATTGTCGTTCTTCTTGCCGTTTTTCTACCATAAATGGCCTGAATAATTCTACCACCATCTAATTGTCCAGCTGGCATTAAATTCAAGGCGGTAATCACTAATCCTAACCACCCGATAACGGTTAAAGGATGAACATCAACGATAGTATTTTCTAACTGTCCTCCTAAAATTACTTTAGCTAAACTCCCCACTAAAATTGAACCTTGAAAGAATTGAGTTGGCACTTGAAAAAGACTACCTGGATGGGATAATACTAAGCCCACTATTAGTAAAATAAAAGAAATAATTCCACCAGCAGCAGGTCCCGCTAAAGCAACATCAAATAGAGCATTTCGAGTAGGAATCAGAGATTCAAAGCGAGTAATTGCACCAAAAGATCCGATTTGCCACGTAGGGAGGAAAAACGGCACACTCATTTTAATATCGTAGCGTTTAGCTACTATCCTATGACCGATTTCATGGGAAATAAATACGCCCCAAAGAGCTAAACTAATAGGTAAAGTTTCTTGATAGCGATTCCAGTTGTTAAAGAAGTCAAATCCTAACAAAATGCTAGTGGCTTCTAGTGTTGTCAATATCGTTGCTACAAAAAGCACTAAAGCGAGATTCTTTTGTAATAGAGTAGTTGGTTGAGGGTCATCACTACTTGGTAAGATAATGACCACTGGTTTACTTTCCGTTCCTTCTACTAAAAAGAGACGATATTTATCACCAAAAGTAGCTTTAAGTTTCTCTGAGAGACGTTGATATGATTCTTCTGTTTCTCCTCTTAAATTACCTCTAAAAATAGCTCCTTCTTGATAGGAAATAGTTTCTGTTGCAAAAAAGGTGTCAATACTAAAAATACTTCTTATTGATTGTAAGTCTTCCTCGGGAATAGGAATTACGTCCCCCGCATTTTTTGATTCTGAAGCCTGTGAAATATCAGTTTTCTTAGCCTGTCTTGTTTCTTCTTCTTCGATTCTTTGTGCTGCTTGCTCTCTCAAGACAACATCTTGACCTTCTGTTCTTAGTTTTCTACCTAAGTAAATGTAAAATACAATCGAAGTAACTAATAAGAACAAAATACCAACAATGTTAAGATAAATTCCTAGGGCAAATAAACCAAAAAAAATCAACCAAGGTGTCATCAAACTAACTGATTGCAACCAAGCTAGTTTGCCTAATTTTCCGTAACCTTTGGCCCGATTGTAGCCCCAAGCTAACAAAGCAAAGGCGACTAAAATAACAATTAAAATAGTTGTAGTTTCTGGTGTGTTTAGCATAATTTAATTAACAATAATTGCCATTTTTGTAGAGAGGTTTGCTTAAGCCTTTCTACTGATTTTTATTTTTTAGAAGTGCAGTCCGAAGATTTCCTTGATTGTTATCCAGTAATAACTGTCCTGCTTCGGAGTCAAGATCTGTCCAGTGCATCAACAGAGCTAGTTTAACCCGTTTTCCACTGCGATCGAGTAACTCAGTGGCATCGGGACGACTTAGCTCTGTTAATTCTTCTAGAATACGCAAAGCTCGGTCGTATAGCTTACTATTGGTAACAGAAACGTCGATCATACGGTTGCCGTAAACTTTGCCTAGTTTAACCATTACCCCTGTTGAAAGGATATTTAGAGCCATTTTCGTCACTGTTCCTGCTTTAAGACGAGTGGAACCTGCTAAAATCTCAGGACCGGTTAACAAGCGAATGTCAATATCAACGATCATAGGAACTTGCTTAGCAGGAACGCAAGCGATGGCAATGGTGGTTGCCCCCCGTTGCTTGGCTGCGCTTAACGCCCCATGAACGTAAGGAGTCGTACCTCCTGCGCTAATACCCACTACTACATCTTTTTCGATCACTTTTCGTTGGGCGATCGCTTCTGCGCCGTCTTGGGGACGATCTTCTAAATTTTCTGAACTTCTAATCAAAGCAGCTGCTCCCCCTGCAATAATGCCCTGTACCATGTCAGGATCGGTACAGAAGGTGGGGGGACATTCCGCAGCATCTAGCACCCCTAAACGCCCGCTAGTACCGGCTCCAACGTAAAATAAGCGACCCCCTTGACTCAAAGCTTTACTGGTAACATCGATGGCTTTAGCCAGTTCTACCTTTGCCTGAGCAATGGCTTTGAGGGTTTGGCTATCTTCGCTGTTAAACAACTCTACCAACTCCACGGTACTCAGTTGGTCTAAATTCTGAGAGTTGGGGTTGATCTGTTCGGTTAACAGATGACCTCTTTCTTGTATATTTTCCATAGGGGTTACAGTAAGCCTTCCAATTTACGGCGAATTTGCTCTAATTCTTCTGAGGACATTTCTGAGGCTGTTGTTTCGGTTGTTTTTGATTTTTTTGGTTCTTTGTCTTCTCCCCAGTTAATATCCTCGACGTTTTGTTCTGGGGGAATGGCTAACTCTCCAGCACCAATCAATTCCCAGTCGTAATCTGCTTGACGACAAAATTCTTGAATTTCATCTACATCAAAAGATTCAACGGTGGGGGTGGGAAAGTCTTGTGCTTCCAGTAATAAGGCATAGCGAGTGGCATCGTCTTCTGACTCGAACATCAAAATTTTATTGCGCTCGCCCATTTGTACGGTATGAATGCCTTCGTTCTCGGTCCGGGCGTTAAAGAGTAGTACATAAATTTTACTCATAACTTCTCCTCTTTTTGGCGTGACAGCATGGCTGATAAATCCACCTATAAATTCAGATCATTGTTACTTAGAATATCTGATTTGCGGTTTTTTCACCAAGATTGAGAGAAAAGTAATAAGTGTACTGAGACTATTTGTCAAATTAATAGATCAAAAAAAACTTTTGATTAGAGCAAAGTTGACACTTAGATAGCCAGTAGTAACATTATTTAGATGAGGCCGTAATTTGATATGGGCTTTATCTAAGGCGTGAAAAGGAATGGATGGACAAAAATGATGCTCACCATGAAAGGGCATATTCCACATCAATTTTCTAATAGGAAAAATAGTTAAAGTGGTGCGAGTGTTGGCAAAAGGATTCGCATCTAAGGTACAACCTATATGTTCGGCTAATAAAATAAATCTGAGTATGGTTTGTCCCACCGCTAAAGGTAAAAGCCAACCTAAGAAAAACCAACTTTGTTGATAATAAAAAGAAATTGCGATCGCTACTAAATAGATGAATAGTTGTAGTTGTACTGATCGTCTAATTTTGCTTTTAGCAGCTTTTCTAATGTAGGGAAAATGTTCAAACTGTCCCATAGCACAGAAAAAATGAGTTTTTATTTTACCTATCCACCAAGGAATCCCACTTATTATCCAAATATATTCCCAAAGGTTAGTAGGGGTTAGATCGGTTAATTCGGGGTCTTTATTTTCGATACGAGTATAACGGTGATGCCAAATATGATAGGAACAATAAAAGGTACTATTATAAAAAGACAATAACCCTGCAAACCAGCCTACAATTTCATTAATACGAGGATTGGCAAAAGCACTATAATGAACACACTCGTGTAAGGCAGCAAACATAGATGCTAAACTAAATCCATAGATGATAAGACTAGGAATCTCAATCAAAAGATTGTTGTTTTCTAGCCAAAAATAGCCACTAACTATAATCACGACTAAGTGCATCAATAATTGCCTTAAACCTTTGATATTAGAGCGTTTCTTGAGTTCAGCTAGTTCATCTTTAGAAAAAATATCTTGAGGAGATAAGTAATCTTTGGCTTGATTTAAGTCTCGAGCAAAATTTTTTTCTAAAATAACAGGGTTTGATGTTAGCTCAGACATAGATAAATTTTGGTTTGAATTATATTCATTATAATCCAGTTAAACATGGTTTGGTTTCTTGTCCTCATTTAAGGATATTCGTCTAATTGCAGATGCTTTGATCAGGCAAGATTAGAATAAAATCCCTAATTTTGATAATATTAAAAATTATGTTGGTGAATGATAGATATTGTTAGAGATTATTTTATATTATTTGTCATCCTAGTCTAGTGGTAAGGTTGGTATTGCCCACCCTACAAACTAAAATCAATTAATGGTTAACCCCAAATATAGATGATTTTAACAAAGTTACCAACAATATCTCTTTGACATGGTTTATGTTTTGGTAAATATTATTTTAAAGCTTAAAAATATCTCCTCAAATAGTTAAAAATAACATACTTTAGTCTCCATAATATTTACTACTAAATCCTACTGATAAGGGTGCGCCTTCATATTGACAAGATACACCTATTTTAAGTTTTCTTTTGTCATCATAATAGGTATGAAAATGAGTTTGTTTGCGAATCAGTTCCAACTCAGATGGATTAATACTTAATACGCCTAAAATTGTCTCAGAATCGAAAGGACTATTGGGACTCCAGGGTGCAGTTTTTTTGACTTCAATATCTACATAACTGATAAAATTACCTTCTGCTTCTAATAGCATATTAGCTTCTTCAGAATTTATAATAATATTGCCTTTTTGATTAGGTTTTCCTCTGACTGCTTGTGCTGCATCTGTAATAGACATTCCTATGTATTGAAAAGGACGATAAAAGGGCGAACTTAGTATAGTTAGTCCAGAAATAATAGCTTTGTTCACTGCATATCTAAGAGTTAATGTTCCGAGATAATTACCATTCTGAGGAGTAACAGACGACTGAGAATGAACAATTGAAATTAATTGATTAGGTAAGGAATTAGCATTCTGTTTAAGACAGTTTTCAGGAGAAACTGGGATAGAAACTATGTTTTGTTTTTTCCAGTCTTTATTCAGTGACCCAAGAAACTCTTGAGGAAAAGACCAATAAAGATTTTTGTTTTGGTAGTCAACAACAATTAAAAAAGTTGGATTAGATTGAATTAACCAATAATTAAGAGTAGTCACTTTAATAGAGATTGTAATTGAATTATTTTTGATTTTTACTTCTTCTGTTCCTTTACATTGAACATTAAATAATTTTCCAGTTGGGTATTCTCCATTCATGATTTCACAAATGAAGTCAATACCTAAATCTCTATCTTGAGGAACGGGAATTACATTACAAAATCGACTAAAAACTGAACTAAAGAAATCAGAAGCTTTGACACCAATTTTTTGCGAGTCAGTACGTTTAGGTAACTTCATCATTAAACTATCCAAACTTTTTAGAATTTTATGTTGGGGAATTATAAGACAGTGAATAAGGTAGATATTTTCCCACCCTATGGAATCAATTAGCACAAGCAGTACAATTATTATCAGACTCTTTAAAATCGTCTTTCTGAACTGTCCTAACGTAATATATCGCCTTACAACCTTCCTTCCAAGCTAACAGTAACGTCTCAAAAATATCCTTAGCAGTTAAACAGCGTTCTGGTTCATCAGCAAAGTAAACACCTTGATTTAAGTTAAACAACAATTCCATAGAAATTCCTGTATCTATCCATTGTTGAATAGTGCCAACAGCTTTGACCACTTTTTGTTGCTCTAAAGTCTTGTTTTCGTGATAAAACCAAAAAGACTCTTTAATAAATGGAGGTGCAATAGGAACCGTTCCTTTTGCCCATTTATCGTAAAAGAAACGACTATAAACAGGGAGAATACTAGCAGTGCAACCCTGTACCAAAGAAGAAGAAGTATTAGGGGCGATCGCAGTAATATGGGAATTACGAATACCATAGGTTTTAATATCTTCTGATAACTGTATCCAACGCTCTTTTTTAGAGGCATTTTCAACAAACCAATCAACTGGTTTCGAGCCAATTAATAACCCCTTACTCCAGTCACTTCCCTCAAAAGCATTATAAGGACTTCTTTCTTTTGCCAACTCCATAGAAGTGTAGGTACACCAATAACCTACCTCTTCAAATAGGTTACTAATTTCCGTTATATTTTCGTAAGTTAAACTCTTTTTAGCTAACCAGTCAGCTAACCCCATACAACCCACTCCAATTGTACGGTATCTGTCATTATGCGCCTTAGCATCACCAAAGGGAGGGTTAGTAATATCGATAGTATTATCCAAAATACGAACAGCGATATTACAAAGATAGTCGAGTTCTTCTTCCTCAATATTTGCTAAATTCAAACTAACTAAATTGCAACAATGTGCTTCTTTTCCAGGAGTAACATTAGAAAATGACTCAGTGCATAAATTAACACCAGGAATATAACCAACGTGCTTATTAGGATTAGCCTTATTGATGGTGTCTTTAAAAGCTAAATAAGGCATCCCTGTTTCTACCTGTGATCGCATAATAGTTTTAAATAATTCACGAGCATTCACACGCTTATACAGGGTAATTTCTCTATCTAATTCTGCCTCAATTAAGCGATAAGCTTCTTCAAACTTTTCTCCCCATAATTCCGCCAATTCAATACCAAACTTTTCTTTAACTTCGTAAGGATCAACTAATGTCCATTCCTGTTTATTTTCCACCCGACGCATAAATTCATCGGTCAAAATTAACTGAGGAAATACATCATAAGCCTTACGTCTTTGATCCCCATTTTCTGTCTGTATTTCTAAAAATTCTGGTACGTCTAAATGCCAAATATCCACCCCAACGGTAACAGCACCTGCTCGTTTTCCCCCTTGGTTAACGGCGATGGCAGTATCGTTTAACAACTTGATCCAGGGAATAACCCCTCCAGAAGCGTTATTTTTTCCCATCACCTGACTACCAGTAGCCCGAATGCGACTGACATTAACCCCCACACCACCTCCATTTTTGGAGATCCTAGCGGTGTTGGTAATCTCTTTAAAAATGCTTTCTAGGTTGTCATCCATAGACACGATAAAGCAACTAGTCAAAGAACCACCTGGAACCCGTAAATTAGCCAAAATAGGGGTAGCCAAGGATACTTTCCGACTAGCAATGGCTTCATAAAATCGTTTTGCCCAAGGTAATCTACTTTCAGGGCTTTCTACCGTTGCCAAAAGTAAAGCGCAGGTTAAGAAAGCTTCTTGGGGAAGTTCATCCCCCAAAAGATAACGACTGGTTAATAAAACCGCTCCAGCATAGTCGTAGTCTGTATCCCAATCTGCATTAATCCAGCTTCCAGCTTCTCGTAATTCTGTCGTAGAATAGGTTAAGAGACGATTATCATAGTGCTTAGATTCTACTTTAGTCCTCACCGTGATTTCATAGTTTCCATACTGATAACCCCGACTGACTAGAGTATCTTTCCAAAGACTCCACATATGTAGTCTTCCAGCTACATAACGCCAGTCTGGTTCATCGGGACTACACATTTCTAGAGCGCAGTTGATCAGATTGTCCTGGATCTCCCTGGTGGTGATGCCGTCACGTAGTCGAGTTGTTAACCCCGCTTCCAAGGCAATGCTATTTACTTCTTGTCCGCTACAAGCCCAGTCTACAACGGCACGTATCTTACTAATATTTAACGCTGTCCAAGAGCCGTCTCGTCGTCTTACCCTAATTTTTTGATCTCCTAAGTGCGAAGAGTAACTTAGAGAAGGGTTAGTGTCGCTATGGTTGGTTTGCTCAGGGGAAGTTAAGACGGTGGGTTGCATCATTTATACTACTGAGAATAAATAAATAACTAATAGTTTTGTACTTTACTTTTAGCGAAATCGTTGCCAGTTTAATTAAGACTCTTCTTGGTTATACCACAGATATGGTGTCATGTTTTGAACAATGCTCGATAAATTACCCTATATGTAGATCAATCACGGGATTTTTACCTTAGCTTGTTTTCTTTTCTATGATTGTGATCTTGACTACATTTGATAGCTAAGTATTTTACTGGAGCCAAAATATTTAACAAATGTAATTAAAAAGAATTAATATTTTTTAGTAACGCTATATCTTTAATCTTTAATATTGGTTAACCCAAAAACAAAAAAGCACCCCCATTTCTGGGGGTGCCTTTTTGCTAATATTTAGTTGTTATCAAGGAATTAACCATTGATTACAGGAGCAGATACAGGCTCAGCAGAAGCTAAGTCT
>NZ_JARVCN010000424.1:0-2459 GCF_038442745.1 Crocosphaera sp. Alani8 | reverse complement strand
CTGGGTATCGTTGGCAACGTTGGCGGCCAATCCCTTGTAAGGTTTCGGCTTTTTGTAAACGGTCATAATATTGCTCAAAGCCATTCATAGTGCCATAGATAGCTTGATATTGATCTCGAATGGCTCCTAAATGGGGGGAAGGTGTCCCCATATAGGCTAAGTTAGGATTACCCTGAAATTTATTTGAGCCTCGATTGTGGGCAAACCACCAGCCGTCGGTATCAAGGCGCGCCCCAATACTTTTATGACTAACTAAAGGGATATCACCATATAGGTTGGTTAATTCTCTGTGTACCAGTCGAACCCGGTCAATGGCAGCATCGGTGGGGTTATTGGTTTTCAGACCAGGGGTATTAATATTAGTAATGGTGAGATTATTAAGGGGATTTTTAAGTTCTTGGTGTAAGGCTTTTAAGGGTTTATCTTGTCCTAAAATCTTAGCTAAATGGTCAGGGTCAATGGTGGTATCAAGACAGATAATTTGACCATTGAGAAACTGGTATTTATGCTCCTCAAAAATGGTAATGATTAAGGGATTACGGGTAAGTCTAAGGCTGATTCCTTTATCCCCTCGTATCGCTTTTAATAGATAAACAAGGGCATTTGGGGGTAGTTTGTCAATTTTCTGACTAATTTCAGATACATAATCGCTGTTCTTTTGACTATTATATAAACTGTTAGCTATTTTGAGTCTGTCTTTAAATTTAGTCCTTTCTTTTTCAACTTGAATGAATTGTTTAGAGATAGCTTTTCTTTCAGCAGGGTATAAATGATCTACTTTTAGTTTTTGCTTTAATTGCTGATATTTAGTCTCGGATTCAAATTCCTTGATACTGAGTAAGTGGTCACGGTCTAATTTACCTAATAAGGTGTTAATAAACTGGACTTCTTGTGCTTCTAATAAATCAATAATGACGTCGAGTTGATAATCTCCTTTGATAGATTCTAAGACTTCTTTATGTTCAAGACCCCATCGTTTTTTATTCTTGAATAAGGGTTTGAGTTCTTGAAGTAAACGATCTACGGTTTGGTAATCATTTTCAGTTAAATGAGGACGGATTCTATCGAGTTCGATGATGAGGTGAGTCCAATAAGTTTCAAGGTTTTTAGTGGGGTTTAATTGTTCAGTGGGTTCCTCAATGAGTATGATATCTTTGGAGTAGTCATCGTCTCTGGGCATAGAGTCACTATGCGCTCTAATGTATTTGGCTTTTAAGGTTTCTTGCCTCTCGTATCGATACATACCTGGGGAAGAGGCACATTGTCCGAGTAGGGGACAATTCTTACAAAGGGGATTGATTTCATCTCCAGATGATTCCACTGAATACCCTTTATTTTTCAGGGATTTAAACATATCACCCCGAATACAATTAGGTTGAATAACTAAGATATCAGGGTTAGTAAGCTGGTTAGCTTCGACTAATTTACCCTGAGTATTATAATAGAAACCCCACTGTGTTCGAGGGTGTAAGTCCCTAAATTTATCTTCAATGTCTTTGATGGAAGGGTTACGATGGTTCTTACTTAAATAAATAACTCTTCCTTCAGGATTGATAATTTTTAAGACATCATAAGTTTTTCCTGAACCCATGAAGTCATTGGCTAAAACATTAAAACCTTTTTTAAGGGCTTTGAGCCAAGCTTTGATTTTTGAACCTTTGTAGGATTCCCCTTGATTGAAAGGATTTATTTTCGCATATTTCTTGGCTTTTCTGGGATTAAGTTTCTTAAGTTTTTTGCCTAAAACATTACGAAAACGATTTATTTGTCGCTCATTAGTAATGATTTCTTCAAGAGTTTCTTGTTCTTTTTCCCATTGAATATAACTTTGATAAGCGTGGTGATCTGGTTCAATGGGGGAGCAGCCCTCTGAATGCCGTTGTCTTTCTGGGAATTTAAAGCCGTGTTGCTGCGCTATCCAGAATAAAGTCCCGGCGGTGACTTCGCCTACTCTAAACCCTTGGATCTTTCTGGCAGGGTTCCAGCCCTTCATAGGGGGACTCCAGTATTCGGCTATGGCGATCCCTTCGGTGGGACCGAAGATCGTCGTTAAGGCCATGAGAACCCGTAAGCTTTCCTCATAAGTTCCGGTACCGGGTTGCCGTGGGGGGATGAAGTTTAGGGCTTCTATGGCTAGGCTTTTAAGTTCGTCGGGGTTTTGTTCATTGACACGGGCTAACGTTTCAATACGGCGTTGTTCCCTGGCCTCCCATTCGGTTTTAGCTTGTTCTTTGGCTTCATCAATCAAAGAAGCGGGTAAGGGATCTCCATCGAGGATAAATATTTCTGCTTGGCTATTACCAGCCCAATATCGTGAGGCATCTTTACAAGCTTCGTCAGCTTCATGAAAATGCCCCATAACAGCTTTTACTAGCTGTTCGTAGGTGTCTAGGTCATTTATGGGTTGAGATGCGCTGAAGACGATTCTAAAGCGGTCACAGGGTGGGGAGAGGGGGAGA
>NZ_JARVCN010000423.1:0-2466 GCF_038442745.1 Crocosphaera sp. Alani8 | reverse complement strand
TTTCATCCCCATGTCTGAAGCCAGGGGCTTTCATGCTCCGATTTTCGGTAATCTACCATGGTTTTATTCTCCATACTTAGCAAGCTTATTTGATTTCCGCTTTTAAGTACCAGATGCTTCCCTTTTGAATCAATGGCGAATAGGGTACTTTCCTTTTCAATTGCTACCTGGAGAACCTTCTCTCCAGATAAGACAGACCATACATGAAAATGCTTTTTTTTGTTTGAGTAGTTTCCTGAATAGTTCTCAGCCGCAAAATAATCGCCATTATCACTAAAAGTAAAGTTTTGAAGATAACCCTTGTGCTTAATAGTCGTAATTTTTTTTCCAGAAAGTTCAATGGTAGAAGGCAATCTAAATTTTGATTTAGATTTTTGGTATTTTTTTGATAATAAATCAATTTCAAAAATATCAATAATTATTTCATTCTCAAACTCTTGTTTAACTCTAAAAGTGGATTTATCCATTTGTGTAGGCCAATGCTTTTTTAACAAAATTTGAGCTAAATACTTACCATTTGGACTTACTGGAATAGCACTTATATCCGTGACACTATCATAATAGTCAATAATTGGTTTTTTCGGACTGTTGAAAATGTCCCATATATGAGTATATCGATCGTAAAAATAAACTCTCGGTCCTATTCCCCTATTTGCACTACCCCTTGATTGAATTTTTGTTGTAATTAGATGTTTTTCATCTTTAGTAAAGACAATATCATTACCACTTTCTGGTATTTGAGAAATTTCCAATCCTGTATTAAAGTTCCAAATTTTTGTGGTATTGTCTGAGCTTGTCGTAGCTAAATAATCGCCGCTAGGACTAAATTGAATATTTGTCAATCGCTCCTTGTGTTTGGTTTGCAAAATCTTGGGGAATAAATCTACTTTCCATAATCTCGCTGTCCCATCTTCACTTGCTGTCGCTATATATTCTCCATTCTTGAGAAAAGTCACAGCATATATGTCTCCTTGATGTATAAATCTTAGTTTTTCATCCCCTGAATTAATATCCCATAATCTAGCTGTATTATCATTACTTGCTGTTACTAAAAACTTTCCGTCTTTACTAAAAGATATATCGTTTACCCAGTCTTGGTGAACGATTTTAGTTACTTCTTTTCCTGAAGAAAGTTCCAATATTATTACAGTATTATAATAAGGAAAAGCTAAGTATTTACTATCTCGGCTGAAATTAATTCCGCCTCCTTTAGAATCACTATCTTTTAACCAGGGTAACTTGGCTATTCTCTTTCTAGTTGATGTTTCCCAAATTTCAATAAAAGAATCAATACGTTTACCATATCTTAGTCCTTTCCCACCACCAGAAACAAGATATTTACTATCTGGACTAAACACTAAATTTTTAGGAAATTCAGTATTTATGGTTTGAAATTCTTTTTTTGTTTTTAAGTCGAATATTTTAACTTTATTATCTTCTAGGCTAGAGAAAGCTATGTATTTCTCATCTGGAGTAAATTCTAATGCAGCTATTTCATGAGTGTACGCTAAATCAAACACTTCTTCTCCTGAATCAATTTTAAAGATACGAACAACATTTCCACTTGCAACAGCTACATAGTTTTCTTTTGAACTAATCGTTACATCTTCGATAAATTCATTTGTATCAATCTCTCTAATCTTTCGGTCCGTATTTGTATTCCAGACATAAAGCTTTTTGGACAAAAGCTCTGAGTCTTTTGCAACCAAATATTTGCCAGTTATACTTAAGATAACTTTATCTAACGATTCTTTGAATTTGATATCCTTGATTTTATTGCCTGTAACAATATCAGTAAATTTAATCCTTTCAGAGTAGCCTCCTTCATAAAAAGAGCCTCCTTCAACAATTAGATTGCCGTTATCTGCAAAGATAAAATTTTCCCCTAAATAAGCGTTATATCTTTCTCGAAGTCCTCCAACACCCGAAAAGCTTTTGTCAAATAATTTAGTAGGTTTCGGCAGTAATATCAATCCTTTTCGTAGCACTGGGTCGGCTTTACTATAAGGAAAAAAACGCATTGCTTCCATCGCAAGTAGAATACTTGGTTCTAGAAAACGTGCCTGTTGTTCTCTCATTAATTCAGCTTGCGCTACTAATCCATTTGAAAGTGAAATCTTCTGTCGTTCTTCTGCTATTTGACGTGCATCTTCAGCTCGAAATCCCAATACACCTAGAATAATCCCCAACACACTTATAATCGCTGCCGAGCTAACTGCAATCAAAGTCCTTGTCTGAGCAGCTTTCCGCGCCTTCCTTTCCTGCTCCAACTCTCGCTGTTGTCGCACTTCCTCTTCTTTTTCTTGCCGATGGCGTAGTTTTATGCTCATCTCAAGAAAAACCTGCTCCCGATTACTCAGTTCTTCTCGGCGTTGTCGTAACCAAATTTCAGCCTCCTCGTATCTTCTCAACAAGCCAGGGGTCACTCGCTGCGAAAACTTAGGCCAAACATAGAGAAATATTTTC
>NZ_JARVCN010000422.1:0-23076 GCF_038442745.1 Crocosphaera sp. Alani8 | reverse complement strand
GGTCTGTAACCTTGAGAGGGTGACTGTTATAGCTCTTATTCAGCAAACCCTAATTCATTTAGCTAAACAACAATACCTGAGTTCAGTGTTAGGGGTTAGGAGTTCTAAATTGAGTCTTTTGTTACTCGATAAATAATAGGTGTCTGAGGGTACCAATTTTGGCAAGTTCTGTATAAATCTTCCTATGTCGAACTCAAGTTACAATAAGCCTCGATAACGAATAAAAATTAATATTACCGCCCACGATCCCAAAGCTACTTTAATAGCCACTAAAATATTGAGGATAGGGATAATTCCCCCACTGATCAAGCTTCCCATATCTCCATAGGGCAACTCGAAACCGACTAAAGTGATCACTGCCAAGACAATGAAAACAAGCACAGACACCTTTTCCCAGGTAGATGCGTGCCAACGTTGATAAATTTTTTGCATCCATTCTGACGGGGATGTGATAGCCACTAACCCGATCGCTGTTCCCCCTGCCACACCTGCAGCAAAACCCCCTCCTGGGCTAAGATGTCCTCTTATGGCTAGCTCAATGCTAACTAAAGCAGCAATGGTGGCACCCAAACGTGCCAGAATAATAGAGGGTTGATCGTTAAACTGATGCACAAGGGTTAGGGGTTGTTCGTTGGACAGAAGAAAACGAACCCCCATCACCGATAGGGTAAAGACAACTACCTCAAAAATAGTGTCATAAAGACGATTTCTAAAGATGATACCTGAGACAGTATTGGGAACTCCGCTATCTTGTACGATAGTCTCAACAATAGATAAATCTACTACCTCAGCCATCGGGTTAGGCATAATCAATATTTTTACGTAAAGTGCAATTCCAGCAACAAGATAAACCCATTTCATGACTGTTTCTCCTTGATATCCGAGAGGTTAATGTGAGTGATTGAAGACGAAGATAGTTCTGATTTAATAATTTCGTAAAGTCGCTGAATTCTGGTTACTGTGTGATAAGTGTAATCGTATTCTGCTTCTTTCTGACAAGTTCCATGAATTTCTTGCTTTTCTAATGCCTGATGCAGTTCTTTTTCGTCTTCATAAAAAATTAGCTCTAACCGTAGGTGATGTTGATTTAAAATCGTTTTAAAATTATTTATTAATTGCTGAAACTGCTCCGACTCTTTGCCTTCTCTTTCTATCACCCCTAAACGCATTACCATTGAAGAGCGAACAGCAACTCCATAAAGGGTAATTGCTAACATTGTTCCCACCAACGCTTCCGTTAAAGCCACATCGGATGCGCCAAACATAGCATAAACTAAAGCGGCAACCGCGCCTAAAATCCCCCTGATTACTAGAGCGTGATAAGGGTTAACTTGTACAACAGTCAAACAAGCAGAAAGGGGTAGTAAAGCTGTAATTACATATAGATAGATGTCATTCATGTTACTGATAAATAATGATTATTGCTGATCTTCACTACTAGAACAATAGGCTAAAACATAACCTAAGACAGTGTTCCAGATAGCTAAAGAAATCAGTGCCAAAATAAGTAGGGGCCATTCACTGGGGATCTTTAAAAATAGTCCAAAGATAATGCTCATTGAGCCCAATGTATCAGCAACAGAAAGACTATGGAGTTTATATAAAACGGAACGATTTCCCACCAAAGGAAAGGTTCCCCAAAACCAAAAAATTAGACCGATAGTGATACAAAAATAACTCAGGTAAGTAATCATAGATTTAAAACCGTATTCTAAAGAGGGGATAGTTTCTAGGTGGCTTGTATTCGTTTCAAAATTTGTGCCAATAACATCAAAGAAGCATTGCCTAAACTAAGGATAAGAACCCCCACAAGACCAATCATCCAATCATCTCGTAAGACAGAAATCATCAGAATCATGATCGATGTTTTGCTGGCAATGCTAGAAAAAGCTAACATTTTCTGCCAAATGTCGTTGTCTTGCCAAGCTTCATACATGGGAATTAATAAAGCCAAAATCATAAAAATTAAAACTATGCTCATGACGTTTTTTTCCTCTGAATACGATGTACTTCATACAATCCTTCTTCGTGATATTTTAACACAATTGTTTTGGGAGTAAACGTGATAATAAAAATATCCAAGAAAATTAATCCAGGAGTTCTTCCCGGTTTAACCCGTTCCATTTTAATTCTTTCCTGTTTGTGAGGAATTAACATGATTTGAATAGCTTCAAAATAAGCTTGGGGAATAGCAATTAAAACTTCTACTAATGCCCGAAACCAGTCTTGTAATTTTCCGATAGAAGTTAATTTACGAGGTAATAATACACAAACAATCGCACCAATTATAATATTAGCTAGACTAATATCAGAAGTGAGCAAAAACCAAATGGTTAGCTTGAGTAGCAAATCTAAATAAGAAATCATAACAACATTTATCAGTTTTTTAAAAGTGGAACAATTTTCAACAGATTATTTACTTACCCAATCACCTCCCTAAAACCTGGCAATAATACCAACAAAAATAGAAACACTAACATAAGAATCATCACCCCTATCAGATGATCAAACTCTTCAGCAACGCGGGGAAGTTTAACCATGACTTTCTGGAAAATAAAGCCATAAGCTAACCATCCAATAAAAATAGTGATTAGAGGTTTAATTGTATTTTTGATAGTGTAAGCTTCGTAGTAAATTCCATTGGCAATAATTAAACCACCTAACAATAAAGTCATCGCTACCCAAAATCCTGAGTTTACTTTACTGTATCCTTTAACTTCGTGGGGTAAAAAGATAAATTTAGCAAAGGATATAGCGGTTCCTAAAGCAGCAACATTCATGGCAATAACTTGCCAGGGTAAAAGACTCTTCATGGTTAAAACTTTTGCTCCAAACCCCGATAATAAAGGAAACCCTGAAATAGAAAAACTGGCTATCACTAACGCAATCCAAATAGGTGTGGCCATAGGTAAATGTTTTAACTCTTTAAGGTTACGACTGGGTAAAATTCCTGCAATCAAAAATAGAGCAGACTTAACCAATCCATGAGTTAAAGCGTAAAATCCACCTACCTCCGGTGCTGCTAAAATAAAGCCTATCTGAGAGACTGTATGGAAAGCTAACATCCGCTTACTGTCTTTCTCAAACACAGCGTAACCTACCCCTAATAACGCTGTTCCTACCCCAAACATCCGTACAATGGGATCAACTTCACTGACGATTAATGCACAACGGACAAGGGGATAAACACCCGCTTTTATCACTACCCCCGATAACATTGCCGAAACTGGTGTCTCTGACTCAGAATGGGTTAACGGTAGCCATAAACCTGATACGAATATACCACCCTTAGCCAATAGTCCCAGAAAAATAAGGGCGATCGCTTCTGGTGGAGCTCCTTTTAACCCGGCAAAACCGAAGGAATTATGGGACTGATATACTAATACTGTTCCCACCAAGTAAAATAACATGGCAGTGTTGCTGACAAACAGGTAACGCAACGCCACCCATATCGAGCGATCGCTTCTCGGATAAGCGATTAGTAAAAATGCTGCGATACTTATTACTTCTAGAGCAACATATAAACTAATAAAGTCAGCACAAATAAATGAAGCATTAACGCTTCCGTGTAAGATAATAATTTGAGTATAAAAAAATGCTGTTTTGTTGTCGCTCTGCCAACAGTAAAAAAGTACAGCTAAGGTAACTAAAGCATTAGTAAGAATAAAAAAGCCACTTAGGTTATCGATTAGGAGAATAACCCCAAAATTATCCAGTAAACCAAATTCCAAATCCGATTTTAAATTAAATACAGTTAATGCGTACCCCAGAGAAAAAACTGCAACCCCCAAAGCCAGGTATCTAGATATTTTGGGAAATAGATAAATACTAAATCCGATGAATAAAGGTAAGGCGATCCAAATAATTGTTAGGGCTTTCATTAGGGGGTACTTTTGTAACTAATTCTTGGTAAGAGTGTTATTCTTTTCTATTTCTTTCGTTGCCAAAGTGGGATTATTTTGGGCTAATTTCATTGCTCCTACTAGCATTAAAGCTTGAATGGAAAAGCCGATAACAATAGCAGTTAAAATAACAGCTTGGGGAACAGGATCTGCATAATTTTTGTCAGCGACACCGTTTAAGATAGGAGTGAACAAACCACTCCTTGACGATACGATGACATAGTAAGCAATAACTCCTGTACTCATCACATCCATCGCAATAATTTTCATCATTAAATTTTCTTTGAAAATTATACCGAAGAAACCGAATAAAACTGTTGCAAAAATGAAAGCTTCTAACATAACTATTAACTACAAGATTAGGTATAAAGGAAAAATAAGTAAAAAACTCCACTCCCAGTAAGTAGGATTAATTAATGATACGAAAATAGAAAATAACGATACGAATGGTTCAATTAGACTTTCTATGCCAATTTTTACGCTCTCCTTTTTTTCTAGTGTAGAGTCTATTAGACGGTTACTCCTAGACGCATACCACCAACTTAGAGATGAAAATAAACCAACTAACAATAAGTTAAGACTATAGAAAATTTGTACGTAATTGTTTAAACTATAGATATTAATAAGGTCGTTAGTGTAGGGAATAAGAACAACAAACATTAATGACAGTAAATTAAGCCATAGATGAATTGTGTCTGTTTTTTTATAGTGAGTGAATTGTTGTAAATTACTGAACCAATAAAAAGCAATTAAAATAAAGGTGCCTAAATAAATATAAAGTGCCGGCAGTTGAGCAATTAAAAATTCTTTAATTTCTTGGCTTGATAGCTCTGATTCAACATTTGGTAAGTCAAATTGCAATACCATTAAGGTCATTGCTAACATAAAAATGCCATCGGAAAGTCTCTTTAAACGTTGTAAAGATTGTGTTTCGCCTCCATTTTCTTGATTCATATTGCCCTCTATTCTTAATTGCTTTTATGGTTAACGAAACGGATAATGGCGTAACTAGCAGCTAAAGCTAGACAAGCAAATGCCAGAGCAATCAAATCGTTTTTAGCGTATTTTGAAGGGTCGAAAATAATAATTTTCCTAGCAACTGCTATCAAGGCGGTTACAACAACTAATTCCACCTGGACAATATGTTTCCTCAGATAAGCTGTAATGTTCTCCAATAATTCTAAGGCAATTAATATGTTGAGGAATAAACCAAAAATCTCTATTAAAGTTTTATTAAAAAAACCAACTGGTTCAGCACTAAATAAATCCCTAATTAATACCAAAGTCAAATCAAATAAAGAGACCCCAATCACCAGCACTAAAGCAACAGATAAAATTTTAGAAACAGCATTTTCAACAAAGTGAATGCCGAGCATAAAATTATCATCTTTCAATAATTTGATTGCCTGAGTTATAAAATATATAAACCTGTTTTTAGATGGGTTTCTTTTTGGCATTTTGACTTTTTTTACCATCATTGGGTAACTATTGTATCATACCAAGAATAAAAAAGGGACAGTTATCGGGTAGATTTAGTCCCTTTTCTTACCTCAGTTAGCTGTATCGGCATTTTGTAATTTTTCAGCAGTTTCAGATGGTTCTTTAAAGGCAAACCTTAATAAAGGAGGTGCAATGAAAGTTGTAAGAATAACCATAACAATAATGGCTGCTTCTAAGGACTGACTTAACACCCCACTAGCTGAACCAATTCCTGCGAAAACTAAACCAACTTCACCCCGAGGAATCATCCCAAAACCAATAGCTAAACGGTTCACTTTGTCTTGACCTACTACCGTCCATCCTGTGATTAGTTTACCGATGATCGCTACTACAATCAAAAAGGTGGCAATAATTAAACCTTCTCTATTTTCGGCAACAAAGGGATTGAGTACCCCTAAATCAACTTTTGCTCCTACACTAACGAAGAAAATGGGAACCAAAATATCAGCAATGGGAATAACCTGTTGATCCAATTCTTTGCGTTTATCGGTTTCATCTAACACTAAACCAGCTGCAAACGCACCTAAGATAGCTTCTAGTTGAATGACATTAGCTAAAAATGCCATAAAGAAAGCAAAAATCAAAGCAGGAATCACTAATTTTCCGCGAGTTTGCAATACTTCAGAAACAGCGACAAAGGACTTATTGAAGAAATTTCCTAAGAAGATGGAACCCAATAAAAAGACCGTGGCACTAACAATCAAATAGATGACATTAACCACATCAACTGTACCTGTTTTAGCTAAACTAGCTACTACTGCTAAGACAATAATTCCCAAAACATCATCAATAACCGCCGCACCAACAATGATTTGTCCTTCTTTTGACTTTAAATAACCTAATTCAGACAAAACTTTGGAGGTAATACCGATACTGGTGGCGGTTAGAGCTGCACCAGCGAAAATGGCAGGAATAATAGGTACATTAAACAACAACATTAGGCCCACAGTACCGGCTGCAAAGGGAGCAACTACCCCCACAACTGCCACAATAGCTGCCTGATAACCTACTTCCTTTAACTCTCTAATGTCTGATTCTAAACCAATTTCAAACAGTAGAATAATTACCCCAATCTCAGCCAGAACAGAAACAACTTCGCTCTGGGTATTAAACACTTCGGGAAGAGCTTCAGGGGTCACACCACCTACCAATTGTAAGGCACTCATTAATACTGAGTCCGTCGCCGTTGCACCGCTTTCTGGGAAAACTAATAGATGTAAAGCCGAAGCCCCAACGAGAACACCTCCTACTAATTCCCCTAAAACAGGGGGCAAATTGAGGGCTCTGGAAATTTCTCCCCCTAATTTACTTGCTATATAAATAACAATTAAACTGAGTAAAACACTGGCTAAAATCATCGGGCCATAATTGGCGGCCGTTTCTGTGGCTAATAATGGAATGGGTGGACTTATGAGCATAATTTTTGATTAAGTGGACAATTTTTTAGGCAAAACTGGCAGAGAAGAAAAGAGGGAGACGCTTAAATTATTATTGGTCTCCGATGTTCTCTACTTAGAAACGCTATCGCCGTAAGCAACCCCATTACTAGGGTTGGTATCGTCTTCGGGGAAGTGAGAACCATTGATTCCCATTTGCTTCTGAATTTGTTCAATTGTGTATCCGTTAAGACTGGCAACTGCTAACTGTAGAGCTGCAACACGGGTTTTGACACGGTTTTGGTGAGGAACCCGATCTAAGATATTGAATTTTTGCAGTCTTTCTTTGAGCTTACCTTCCCCACCGACGATAAATACTTCTAACCCTTTAGCATAAGCATCATCGATGGTTTTCTCAAGGGCTAAGGTCGCAGTTACACCAAGTAAAGGAACGTGGTTTAGGTCGATTACCAACATCTTATAATTGTCTAAGATGTTTTGACGTTGGGTAATGGCTTTAGATGCGCCGAAACTCAATGGGCCCCCTAAGTCAAGTAATAATATACCACCTTTGGCCTCTTTCATTAGGTTTCGCGATTCTTGGGTAGCGAGGCGATCGTCTTCTGGGTGATCGATCGCTTGAACACGGTCTGCTTGTAGGTCTGCTAATTTTTCGATGGTTAAAATATTGGCAACGAATACTCCTAAACCAACCGCAGTGATTAAGTCGTAGAAGACGGTGAGCAACATTACCCCGTACATGATAGCTGCGGCTTTCCAAGACAGTTTATGGGCGCGGTTGAGAAACTTCCAGTCAATAATATCGATACCTACCTTAAAGGCAATACCTGCTAACACCGCTAGAGGAATGTTTTGGGTTAAGGGAGCAGCCCAAAGTACCACAACTAAGAGGATTAAAGCTCGGGACAAACCAGATAGGGCAGTGCGTCCTCCGGTTTGAATGTTAACAACGGTTCCCATGGTTGCGCCAGCACCAGGTAAACCACCGCATAAACCAGAGACTAGATTAGCTACACCTTGACCGATTAATTCTTTGTTGGAGTTGTGTTGGCTTTGGGTTAAACTATCAGCGATCACTGCGGTTAATAATGCGTCAATACAACCTAACATCCCTAAAACCAAGGCATCGATAATCATAATCTGAACTTGGTCTGCGGTGAAAGTAGGCATGACTAGAGTGGGAAGACCTGCACTAAACTCAGGGATAGTCTTAATGCCTTGCCCCGAGAAAAAGAATAACGAAACTAGGGTACAACCAATTAAAGCCACTAACTGAGGTGGCACAACCTTTTTCAGTTTTGAGGGCATTAAGAATAATACTGCTACGGTTAATACCCCTAAGATTGCTTCTCCTGTGTGAGCGCCGAGGCTATTAATAACGGTGGGGGCATTTTGTAAAGCTCCAATCACACCGCCTTTGGGGTTAGCAGTTCCTAAGAGTGGTCCAAACTGCAACACAATTAAAATTAGCCCGATGCCGGACATGAAGCCGGAGATTACGGTGTAGGGCATCAGGGTGATATATTTACCCAGTTTCAAAGCACCGAGGATGATTTGAAAAACCCCTGCTAACATGACCACAGTAAACGCCATGTATAATCCCTGTTCAGGGTTATCTGCGGTCAGTTTTGTAATAATAGCTGTCATCACAACGGTCATCGGACCGGTGGGTTCGGATATAAGGGTGGGGGTTCCTCCGAATAAGGCGGCGAAAAATCCGATCAGGACTGCCCCCCATAAACCAGCGGCTGGACCTGCACCAGAGGCAACTCCGAAAGCCAGAGCCATAGGAAGGGCAATCACCGCTGCGGTTACCCCGCCAAATATGTCACCCTTGACATTTCTAAAATGAATACGATTTGTTATCTGCATTGATTTGTTATCTACATTAATGAATGTTAAGTTTTGCTTAGATTTTTCTCATGTTTTGATTGTATGTGAGTCATGCCGTTTGGTGAAAGATCTCCGTAAATATATGGGCAAAAGTTAATCTATAAACAAGAGGGTAAAGGGTCAGGAGTCCTATGAATCCTAAGCTTTAACCCCCAATACGTTTAGAAGTCTGTTGCTGATAGCATTATAGACTAAATTCTATTTGTTTTATTTTAATCATAGTCTAATTACTATAGAAGATTACAGCAAATTTTAAGGATTCGTCAATACCTTAATTGTTAATTTTTTTAATTCTTAATAAAAGTTTGTCTTATGCTTGGCTTTTGGGATAATAAAGGATTTAAAAGTTTATTGACGGAAAGATATAGACTATATACCGTCAAAACCCCTATTTTGCTTTAATTTTGACCTTAATTCTTCCTTGATGCGATTCATAATCGAGGTTTTATCCAAAGATAATAAAATCTGCTTCGCTGCTGTTTTCGGCCCTTCTGGTCCCCAAGCAGCCCCATTAGCTAAATAGCGTTTAGTTACTTGACCGATGGCGTAACAGGAAACGCCGGCGACGCTACCTTGAGTCATGGCAATAGAAAGATAGGGAAGTGCTGATAAACCTGCTGTGGTAGGAATCATTAATCCCAACATTCCTTTGAGAGAACTTAAACCCAGAGAGGTAAGCAATTCGCTTGCACTAATGCCCCCCATACTGACTCCAATTTTTTGTAAAAGGGCGATCGCTCCTTGTTGGGTCATGGGGATACTATAAAGATGGGACAAGGAAAGTATCATGGCTACGTCTACCACAGCCCCAGTGAATAAATCTACCACTGTCACTGGATTTAAAGCGATGGTGGTGGCTTTGATTATGGTTGCTTTTTGAATGAGTTGGTTAGCGGCCTTTTCCCTAATGGCCAATTTACGGGCTACGATTTGCTCGTTAACTTCATCGGCGTATAGCATTGTATTAAGAGCAACTAAAGACTTGCCTTCTCGCTGGAGGATCTCTAATATTTTTAGTTTTAATGTTTCGATTTGAGGCTTCCCTTTGCTTTTTTTCTGTTTTAAATTACCTTGCTCATCTTGAGTAATTTCTGTTACTAAAGGAGAGGCTGCAACCATCACAATTTCATCGGGGGAAAGCAAATCCTTAACTCGATCATTTTGTATTTTTTGATAAATGGCTAAGCGATCAGTTTCTGGATATTGATCAATTTTGTTAAATACCAAAACAATTGGTTTTCCTGCTTCCCGTAACTGGGATAAGGCGGAGAATTCTACCTTAGTCATGTCCCCTGAAATAACAAAGAGAATTAAATCCACTTGTTTAGCTGTACGACGGGCTAAAATTTCGCGAATTTCTCCATTTACCTCATCAATACCAGGGGTGTCAATCAACTCTATTTCTGACTGTCCCCAACCGGATAGAGCTATTGTTTGCAGACCTTGTATATCACTATCTTGTTGTAGTTTCCATTCTGCTGTGTCGATGGTTTGAGTAACTCCGTGCAACGGTCCAGTATTAAAAAGAGCTTTGCCCAATAACGCATTTAAAACGGAAGATTTGCCCTTACCTACCATGCCAAAAACAGCAATCTGCACCCGAGAATAGTCCAGTTTCTCTAGCATTTTTGTTAAGGTATGTAATTCGGTTTCTAAACCAACTTTTTCCCGATAGTTTAAATCTAAATTGTTAACTAAATGTCTGAGACTTGTTTGGGCTTGTTGATAGTTTAATTGTTCTTGAATTTCATCAAAACGCCCTAAAGCTTCGTCTAGGTCTTGAGAATCCCAGGAGTTATGATAGCTTGCTTCAGACATGGTTCACTCTTCAATTAGCTAACTAAAGTAATCGTAGTTAACTACAAAAGTAGCATATTTTAATTATACTACGTTGTAATGATTAACAAAAAATGTTCTGCTCCTGATAAACCGTGAGGAATTCTGTTGCTTGATCGGAATTTAGAGGGTGGCTTAATAAGTAGCCCTGAATTTCTAGGCAATCCAACTTTTGCAGTATATCGAGTTGCTTCTGATTTTCAACCCCTTCTGCAATCACCCGTAAATCTAAACTGTTTCCTAAAGCAACGGTAGCGGAAACAATAGCACTTGTTTCTGGGTTTTCTGTCAAATTCTGAACACAATCCTGAGCAACTTTGAGAGTTGTAAAAGGAAATTTAGGGAGATGATTGATACAAGAATAACCAGTTCCAAAATCATCCATAGAAATATAGACTCCCATACCCCTTAATTTCTGTAGAGTTTTATTAGCTAAACTTATATTTTTCATTAACATAGACTCGGTTACTTCTAACTCTAACCACTGAGGCTCTAGTCCTACTCTTTCTAATGTGTTCTTGACTATTTCAATTAGGTTAGGTTGCTGTAACTGTTGTGTAGATAAATTAACTGAAATTTTCACAGGAGTTAAGCCCATTTGTTGCCATTTTTTGTTCTGTTGACAGGCCGTTTCTAGTACCCATTCTCCTATAGGAACAATTAACCCAGTTTTTTCTGCTATGGGAATAAATTTATTTGGCTTAATAAAACCCAGTTCAGGATTTTTCCAGCGAATTAAAGCCTCCAAACCATAAATTCGACCCGTTTTAGTATTAATTTGAGGTTGATAATATAAAATAAGTTCTTCATTTTTAATAGCTTGATTAAGTTGATTTTCTAAAGTGAAGTTTTGACGAATTTCTAAGCCCATTTCTGGGTTATAAAATTGGTAATTATTTCGCCCAGATTCTTTGGTACGATACAGAGCAACGTCGGCATTTTTGAGTAAAACTTCTACCTCTGTTCCGTCGTGGGGATAAATAGAAATTCCTATACTACATTTAAGATAAATTTCGTGTTCTTCTATTTGTAAGGGATGTTCAAAAGTTTGAAGTAATCTTTGGGAAAACTTACCTGCTTGTTCGGGATTTTCGATTTCTGAAAGAAGCACTACAAATTCATCTCCCCCCCAGCGACAGACAAAATCACTCTTTCGTATCTGAGATGTTAAACGTTGAGCAAAGTATTGTAAAATTTTATCACCAATGTTATGACCTAATGTATCATTAATACTTTTAAAACTATCGATATCAAAGAATAAAATAGCAAATAACTTTTGGTGTCTTTCAGATTTTTTAGAAATTAAGGAAATATGTTGATCGAAGAATACTCGGTTAGGTAATCCTGTCAAACCATCGTGAAAAGCACGATACTTTAATTCATTTTCTGCTTTTTTGCGCTGAGTGATATCAAAAACATAACTTCTAATCAGTTGCTCTTTTGCTAAGTAATGGATGTGCTGTTCAAAACTTTGATCTACTAGATCAAATTCTCGGATTACTAAACTCCCGTTATTATAATCTTTTTGGTTAATCAGTCCTTGCAGTAAAGGATGTTTAAGTTGTTTTTTCTGTAAATCGGGAAATTTTAAATTCGCAGAAGGATTAAAATAAGTAATGCTTCCTTGATAATTAATTTCAACAATAGGAATAGGGCTTAATTCCACAACAGAAGCAAGATTTTTTATCTCTACTAGGGTTGATGCTTGTTTGGCACTTTGACTAATTTGTGTTTCTTTAGAAAGACTACTTAAGTAAGAAACGGTACTATTAGACAATAAATCGGGGGATGATTTACTAGCAAATTCTCGATTTGTTTGTTCAACAATATAGTAGTGAGCTTTTACGTATCTAGTAAAGTAAATAATATCTCCGTGTTTGAGTTCGTACTGATCGATTTTTTCTCCATTAACCAAAACTCCATTTTTACTTTTATGTCCTTCCAAACTGCCATCAATAATAATATACGAAAAGTGACTATTATCTGTATATTTTTTGATTAGGGTTACATGTTGTCTAGAAATACCCTTAGCATTGACAAAGAGAGAGTTGTTAGGATCTCGCCCGATGGAATACTGCGGTTTATCTAAATAGAAAACTCTCTCTCCACTGGTTACATTAAATGTCAGTATATGTTGTATATTTTGTTCTTTTTCTGTTAGATAAAGCATAATTAGAGCCAAGCGGAGAAAAAATGATTTAACTATGTAGATCACTTCTTAAATTCATCCCTAATTATGAATGATTAATCCGTAATTCCAACTGATCTAAACCCCACTGAAAGAGTGATCATGATCACGGCAGAAATTTTACTCTAAAATTTCACTTAAGTAAATTTATGTTAATCTAGTTGTAGTTAATTCACTGGCTAACTGAATGGCTGCCTTAAGGCTGGTTTCCCTGGCGATGCCTTTCCCTGCGATGTCAAAAGCAGTACCGTGATCTGGGGAAGTCCGAATGAAGGGCAAACCGATAGTAGTGTTGATCGCTTGGTCAAAAGCCATCAATTTGACCGGAATTAGCCCCTGATCGTGATATAGTGCCAAGTAAGCATCCCCTAAGTTATTGATAGTTGATGTAGATTTATCTCTAGAGGGATCACCTGCTTGAAAAATTTTTGAGGGATTTCCGTACCAAGCTTTAGCGGGGTTTACCCACATGGTGTCAGGGGGAATCAAACCGACTATCTCTGCTTCAGGATATTGTATTTTTCTTGCTTCTAACCAGGGTAATAACCAGTCTTTTTCTTCTGTTCCCAATTGTCCATTTTCTCCACTGTGGGGGTTTAACCCTGAAATAACAATTTTAGGGTTTTTAATACCAAAATCTTGTTGTAAACAATTAATTAATAGATCTAATTTCAGAGACATCAATTGAGGGGTTAGAACCTGAGAAACTCGATTTAGAGGAATATGGGTGGTTGCTAATAAGCTTCGCAGCACCCAACCTGTATAGGGAGATCGCCCCACAAATAACATCCCAAATCGATCAATTTGGGATTTTTGGGCTAATACTTCTGTTTGTCCTGGATAATCGTAGCCAGCAGCTTTCCAACAAGATTTGGCAATGGGTGCTGTAACAATACCATCGAACTTTTTTTGGAGGGTGTGGGTGATTGCTGTTTCTAAGTAGCTAAAACTAGCTTTTCCAGTGGCTGCGTTGCCCTGTCCTGGCGTAATTTGGGTAAGGGTGTTAGAGTCTAGGGGAATATCAATGATAGATAAAGTGTCTGGCTCAGCTACGGGTTGTCCCTGTAGTAATAATTGCTGGTATGTTCTTTCTAACAGCGACTTGGTTCCTATAATTGTTAGATCGCAAGTTTCGGTTAGGTTACTATCAGCCAATGCTTTGAGGATAATTTCTGGACCAATACCCCCAGGATCACCCATAGTTAAAGCTAGATGGGTAGTTTTGCGCCTTGGAGAGTCTGGAAATTCCATACTTGTGATCTTACCCTCGTGTTTTACAATAGATATGGGACATTGGGATAATTTTGGCCAGAATTGACGAGCCTTCATTGTGATGGTAACTTCAATGATAAGCTAAAACTGTCACGCAATTTTTAATATTTATCCATTCAATTAGGAGAACAAAAATGACTGCTGAAAGTATGATGTTTAATGGTGCCGTTGTTTTAATGGTTTTGGTTCTTTTCGGCTTGGCTTGGGGTTTTCTCATACTCAAAATCCAAGGAGGAGAAGCTGAGTAAGCAAACAGTAGGGGGAGATAGCGTAATATAGTCTATTTATATTGTTTTCTCCCCAATTGAATCATAGTGTGTAGTTAGAGTCCTGGAATATAAGTTATACTTCTAACCCGATTTCATCCTTGCTGTTATTAATAAACTATTAAAAAAGTTAATTATGAGCGATATTACTCCCTCCATTGAATTTTTTGTGGGAATTTCTGAGGAATTAAGCAACGTAAGTTTACGGCGCGGTAAGCAAACAGGAATACGTAATGTATTAATGAGTTTTGAGAATTTAAAATCTTTAGAAAGGTTTAGAAGTTACACAACTCAAACTTATGGAGATTTACGTTTAATTGATTCAGAAGGGGAAATTAGCGTTACACCGTCTTCTCTAAAAATTATTTGGGGAGGAGATGAAGGAGACGAGTTAAAAGAAGTGAGATGCGGATTTGAAATTGGAAACGATGATCATTGGGAGCGTTTTATGCGCTTTATGGAGCGTTACGCAGAGGCTAATGGCATGGCTTATCAAAGTAGTAAATAATTAATTATTATATTTTCAACCAACACATTATGAATATCTCAGAAACAACTAACATTCAGAGTAATCAAAGTAATACACCTAAAAATAATCCTAAAAATAAAAAACCTTGGAGCTTTTGGACTGTTTTTGGTTCAACCTTCTTGACAATATTTTTAGCAGAAATGGGAGACAAAACCCAGTTAGCCACACTGTTTATCAGCGCACAATCTCAATCTCCTTTAGTGGTGTTTGCAGGTGCGGCGATCGCTTTAGTAGCCACAAGTTTATTAGGGGTTTTAATTGGTTATTGGTTAACCCGTCGTCTGTCTCCACAAACTTTGGATGTGGTAGTTGCTTTATTGCTGCTATTAATCACGGGTTTACTGGTAGGGGATATTTTATACAATTAGAGGGATTTTAATAATGGATTGGCAATTATTTGGATTAAGTTTCATTACTGTATTTTTAGCAGAAATTGGGGATAAAAGCCAATTGGCGGCTATTGCTTTGGGTGGAAGTTCTAAGTCTCCCCGTGCAGTATTTTTTGGCTCGATTGTTGCTTTAATTTTAGCTAGTTTCTTGGGGGTAATTGCTGGCGGAACTATCGCTCAGTTTTTACCCACTAAGGTATTGAAAGCAATGGCAGCAGTTGGGTTTGCGGTAATGGCTTTACGGTTACTGTGGCCAGAATCAGAGGAAAATTAAGCAAAATGAAGATAATTACCATGACTAAAGTTGCGATCGCAAGGTAAACTCGTAGTCCCCCCCGGGTTCTAGCTGATAATCAGATCGTTCCAAAAACCGTCCCAAAGGTTCATAAATTAAGGCACGACCAAGAGACGGTTGTACTAACAGTTGTCCCTGTCGAAAATGCCATTTAAACCGCCATTGGTATTGTGCGGCTCTAACTTCTCCTTCCATTTGTCCTTGTTGCCAAGATTGTTGAGTAATACGGACATAAGCAGTGGTTTTGGGCAAATTATGAGAACTCACAGTGGGGTTAATCCTTTATGTCTCTAAGTGTTTACAATAACAAATCTTTTTTATCTTGTCAGTAGAATTCGTATCATTACTGTAATAACTCAACCTGAGTTCGGTGTTGGGAGTTAAGTTTTTTTTGACGAGATAATCAGTGTTTGAGACTCCTATAACTTGACAAATTTTCTTATATCGAACTCAGGTTAACTCAAATAGAAAATTATAGGCAATAACAGAAAAATTGATATTTTCAATAAACATCAAAGTATTTTTAATAAGTTTTTGGTTGAAACTTAATTAACCTATTGGGAGTCTATATTCTTAACTGTGGTCTAAGGGAGAAAGTGATGAAAAAAAATTTTGTTTTATTAGCCTTAACATTATTATTAACAGCGACTTCGCAAGGGGCAAGTTTAGCTGGAGAAATTCTTGAAAAAATCAAACAAACTGGAGTCATTACCGCAGGAACCCGTAAAGATGCTATTCCTTTTGCTTATATTAATGAAGAGGGAGAATGGGTGGGTTATTCTATCGATGTTTTAGAGATTATTCGTCAAGATGTAGAAAAAAAATTGGGTCAACCTATTAAACTAAAATTGGTAGAAGTTACGCCTCAAAACCGTTTTGATAAAGTTAAAAATAGAGAAATTGATATCGAATGTGCTTCTTCTACTTTTACTTGGGAACGAGATGAAATTGTTGATTTTTCCGTTAGTTATTTTGCTAGTGGCACAAAAATTTTAAGAAAAAAAGGTAGTGACTTAGGTACAATTGACTCTTTAGCTGGTCGAAGAATTGGTGTAATTCCTAATACAACTAATGAACAAGCTATCAAAGTTCAACAACCTGCTGCTATTATTGTTCCTATTAAAGACAGAATCGAAGGGTTAGAAAAACTGAAAAGAGGAGAAATTGAAGCGATTGCCGGAGATGGTATTGTTTTGCAAGGATTAAAATTAGAAAACAATAATAGCGATCGCTTTGAGGTGGTTCCAGAATTTCCTTATATGTACGAATCTTATGCTTGTATGATTCCTCAAGACGAATCAGCTTGGCGAGGTATGGTAAATTATAGTTTAGTTAAGTTTATGGAAGGAATTATTAGCGATCAACCCGAACAAGTAGAAATGTATGAAAAATGGTTTGGGGATGAAACTGGGGTTGCACCTTATTCTAGAGAAGCGATTAATGATTATTTTCAAGGTATTGTTGATGGTTACGAGTGGATTCCTTTGATTAGTTATTAGTTTAATCAGTGAAAAGTTATCAGTTAATAGTGTTGTTTTTATTGATATTTAACCCTCTTATTTGAGGGTTTTTTTATATTTGAGACTCAAATATCAAGTTTTGATATAATTAAACTAAGTTAAGGTAAAATGTTAGAGTAATGAGAATCAAAAGTATTCGAGTTTGTAATTTTAAAAGTTTTAAAGACTGTACGATTAATTTTCATGATTTTATTGAAAATTTATTAAAGTAAAAATTTAGGTAATTAGTTATAAAAGACTATTTATCCTTGTAGAAAGTCCCGACGATGAAAGATTTATAAAAAAATTAATTGTCCCCTATTTTTACAGTAAGTATAACAATATTTCGATTATTAAATATGCTCAACCAAAATAAGAAAAAATAGAAAATTTTATTAATGCGATCAAATCAATGAAGGCTGATTATATTTATTTAGCGGATAATGATAACGCTACTTGTATCATTGAAAAAAAGGAAATCATTAAAAATAGATTTAACAACATTGATTGGAAAACTATTATTGTTGTCTGTAAAGAGATTGAAAGTTGGTATTATGCAGGATTAACTGAAGAAGAATTTAAGAAACTTGGTATAGAGAAACCCGGTAAATATAAAAACACTGATAATTTGATAAAAGAACAATTTAATCGGAGTATTCCGAAAAACTTTAATTCTAGAGTCGATTTTATGATTGAAGTCTTAAAAGCTTATAATCTAAATACTGTAATTAATAAACAAAGCAATAAATCATTACTCTATTTTATTGGTAAATATCAAATCAATTAAGAGATGTGAAATTATATCACTACAAGTTATGATGTTTTAGGGTAAGTAGATTCCTCGTACCTTGGAATGAAACCAAATCCGTTTGCCATACCCCCTTTTAAAATTGATAGCTGAAAAGTTCAAAACCCTTCTGCCCCCTGCCTCCTGCCTTTTCTAGAAGATAAGATGGGTTTTAAAACCAGATTTGGAATGACAATTGTTAATTGGTTAAATTGTTGAAGAAATACAAAAATACCTCCCTAAGACTAGGAAGGTATTAGTTAAAGAGGAAAAATCGAATTTTGATGTAATTTCCTATAGATCACCACCGCGAAACGCCAATACAGCGATAACGATGGGACCAGCAACAAGAATCAACCCAACAAAGGCTAATTGAAAAATCGGTTCTAAATTGAGGGCTGCTAATAACTCCATTATGTTCTCCTGAATCTACCCAATGAGTAATATTTAACGACAAAAAGGCCAAAAAAACCATAGTGCTTGAATAAGCCTACCATAGAAGAACGTTAAAATTAAAATAAAAGCAGTTAAAACTGAACTAACATTTATGCCCGATTTGTCAAACTCCATCGCCACCCACTACCATCAACGGACAAAGTACGATCCCAAAACCATTGCGAGTAAAAACAAAGGATTAGATTGGTCAAAACAGCCCATTCCTTTTAAAACCTATAAAATCGGCAAATCCTACGACCTGACCCCCTACATATCCACAAAACTGCCTGATGTTCCCCACGCTTTACAGTGGCGACGACTATCTCGCCTATTTGGTTGTAGTTATGGACTAACAGCTAAAATTCCGACGATGGGAACTCCCGTATATTTAAGGGCTGCCCCTTCCGCCGGTGGACTATATCCTGCGGAAGTTTATCTCATTTCTCGGGGAACCCCTTTGTTACCCCCCGGACTTTATAATTATCAACCCCAAAGTCACAGTTTATTGCATTTTTGGGATAGCGAGGTATGGGACAATTTACAAGAAGCTTGTGCTTACCATCAGGGGTTAGAAAATACCCAGTTAGCTATGGTAACAACCGCCGTATTTTATAGATCTTCTTGGCGGTACGAGGATCGCGCTTATCGGCGCATTTGTTTAGATACAGGTCATTTATTAGGTAACGTTGAATTAGCCTGTGCAATGACCGATTACCGTCCCCATTTAATCGGCGGTTTTGTGGATCATCTTGTTAACGAATTATTCTACTTTAATCCTGAAGAAGAAGGGGTAATTACGGTTATTCCTTTAACAGATTTGTTATCAGAAAACAGCGAAAATGTCAAAATATTTAAGCCCACAGTTTTACCTTCAAAGATCAAAGTAAACTATCCTGATATTTCTGACGGAGATTTATTACATTATCTCCATCAAGCTACGGAAATAAAAGAACTGGAAGGAAATGAATGTAAAGAAATAGAGAATCAAACAGACAATCTAGAAGACAAATATAATTTTCCTTTTTGTTTAAAAGTTTCCACAGAAACCACAGCTATTGACTGGGGAAATAACCTAGATTTCCTGGAAAGAACTATTTTAAAACGACGTTCCACAAGGGCTTATACAGGAGAAGAATTAACTCTGGAAGAATTAAATAAAATGCTACATTTCACCTATCAACCTCAAGATTACGTCACGCAAGGGTTTGATAAAAATCCCGACTATTTTGATCTAAGTTTGATCGAAACATTCGTAGCAGTTTCTGGGGTGGAAGGTTTGGAATCTGGTTGTTATTATTATGCACCCAAAGCACAAGAATTGAGACAAATTCGTTTCAAAAAATTTCGACGGGAGTTACATTATCTTTGTTTAGGGCAAGATTTAGGGAGGGATGCCGGAGCAATTATTTTTCATACTGCAGATTTAGAAAAAGCAGTCAAGAAATACGGCGATCGAGTCTATCGCTACTTACATTTAGATGCCGGACATTTAGGGCAAAGATTGAATTTAGCCGCCATACATCTCGAACTAGGAGTAAGCGGAATTGGAGGATTTTTCGATGATCAAGTCAATGAAGTTTTGGGTATTCCTGAAAATGAAGCAGTTGTTTATATTACAACTTTAGGACGACCTAAATATCAATAAAACAATTACTAAACAACAATTATCAAAGTTATAATTTAGAAAAAAGTAAGGGAAATTTATTGCTTTTTGGATTTACATCAACCTCTGAAATGGATTATAGTTAAAGAGGATCTAAAATTAGTCAAGCTAATAATAAAATGAAAAATAACCACAACAAATGGTTAGAAATTGGTACAATTGTTGCGCCAAGAGGGTTAAGGGGAGAATTAAAGGTTTTATCTAGTACAGATTTCCCTGAAAGATTTGAAATACCAGGAAAACGATGGTTGCAATCTAGTGAAAGTTGGTCTCCTCAACCCACTGAATTAATCAGTGGTAAATCTGTTGTTGGTAAAAATCTTTATATTATTCGCTTACAAGGAATAGAAAATAGAAATCAAGCAGAAAGCTTACGGGGTTATAAACTTTTAGTGTTAGATGAAACGCCACCAGAATTAGAGCAAGAAGAATATCATGTTTCCCAACTCATAGATCTAGATGTTTACGAGCAAAAAACAGGCAAAATAATCGGTAAAGTAGTGGATATTTTTACAGCCGGTCACGATTTATTAGAAATAAAATTAATCTCTGATATAGAAAGAGAAGTTAACCAGAAAAAAGAGAAAAAAGTGTTTATTCCCTTTGTGTACGAGATAGTTCCTGTCGTAGATATAGAACAGCGTAGAATAGAAATTAATCCCCCAAGAGGATTATTGGATCTGTCTCATTAATTAGTAAACAAAAGTAACAAAAAGTGTAAGTCAAACACTAAGTTTTGGAGGTTTCATAGGGATTTTCAATTGAGTGGAACAACCTAAAATTTAACTTCTGCCTTCTGCCTTCTGCCTCCTGCCTCAAAGCTAGAAAGTTTATAATCTATGCATAAGAAAACTGCTATCAAATCTTAAGAATAACTTTGCAATTCAATCGAACAATTATGGCTAACGTTAGGCTATAATGTCATTTTGAGCAAATTTTACAACTAAGGTTAAGGAGGAAGCCATTCCTGAGCAATTAAACCTAACAGTGAGTTTAAGGGGAACTCATGAAGTTAAAGGTAACTATCAAATTTTTCGATTAACTGGCTTGTTAGATGCCTTTTCTGAGCCTGTGTTTCGTAAAGTCGTTGGTCAACGGATCGAAGAAGGTCCCCACGACATTATCCTGGTGCTTTCTCAAATCGATTTTATCGACAGTTCAGGACTGGGGGCATTGGTACAGTTAGTAAAACAAGCCCAAACCCTAGAAGGCAGTTTACAGGTTGTCACTAACCCAAGGGTGACCCAAACTGTTAAACTGGTACGTCTGGAAAAATTCTTATCCCTACAAACAAGTTTAGAAGATGCGATCGCCAACTTGAAGAAACCGAAAAAATAGTTAAAATGTACATCAAATCTGTTCTGACTCACATCAACCTTCACTGTCTAATTCAATGAGTCACAGTCGTCCTGGGGTCTATTTTCAAGTCATGATGGAGGCAAAAGACTATGAAAACATAGATCGATTGTCCCCTGCTTTTTTGGCATACATAGGCGATGCTGTTTATGAACTTTACGTCAGGACTTGTTATTTATTACCTCCGCGGAAAATTGGGGACTACCACGATCAAGTTGTTGCCAAAGTTAGGGCAGAAACCCAAGCAAAAGCCCTGCAACAATTAACCCCTTATCTGACGACAGTGGAACAAGATATAGTCCGTAGAGGGCGCAATGCAGCCACTAGCTGTCCCCGTAGACTCAAACTAGAAATTTATCAACAAGCCACCAGTTTAGAAACATTAATTGGTTATCTTTATCTACAAGATACTCATCGCTTAAACGAGCTTCTCCACACCCTAATTAGTTAAATTATATTATGTCTAATAAACCAATTTCCCGAAGCGATCGCCGTTACTCTGGAAAACCTAAGTTAGCAAGCAGAAAAAACGTTGTTACCTCTAGTATTCAACCCAGGGAAAAACCAGAAACCCAAGAAAGGGACGACGATCTAATTTATGGTCGTCATTCAGTCTTGGCTGCCCTAGAAAGCGATCGCCAATTGAATCGTATTTGGATTACCAATAGACTACACTACGACCCCCGTTTTCACCATCTCATCCAGGCTTCAAAGACTAAAGGTGCAGTGATTGATGAGGTTTCGGGACAACGGCTTTCTCAAATCACCAACGGAGCCAACCATCAGGGGGTTGCCGCTCAGGTTGCACCCTACAGCTACCATGATTTGGATGGGTTAATTGCTCAAGCTAAGGCTAAAAGCGATGAACCTGTGATTGTCATTGCAGACGGTATTGCCGATCCTCAAAACCTGGGGGCGATCATTCGCACTGCAGAGGCTTTGGGTTGTCAAGGATTAATTATCCCACAAAGACGGGCGGCTGGTGTCACTTCTACGGTTTCTAAAGTAGCAGCCGGGGCGTTAGAGTCGTTTCCTGTGGCAAGAGTAGTTAACTTAAGTCGTGCTTTGGAAACATTAAAAGCAGAAGGGTTTTGGATTTATGGTGCGGTTTCTGAGGGAGGAAAACGATTACAAGACTTTAATTTTCGTGGTGCGATCGGTTTAGTTATTGGTTCAGAAGGTAATGGTTTAAGTTTGTTGACGCAACGCTGTTGTGATGAGTTAATTTCTATTCCTTTGGGGGGAAAAACTCCTAGTTTAAACGCTTCTGTTGCTGCCGCTATTAATCTTTATGAAATTTATCGTCAACGGTGGTCTGAAAAAGTTTACATTGAGTGAGGAGTTAGCAGTTAACACTGAGCAGTTAACAGTTATGATTATTGGTTTACCATCTTATCAACCTTTAAGTTTAGAGATGTTTCGTACTAATTGTTGTGCGATTTACATCTATTTTTGAATAGCAATTTCAGCATTTTGTACAGCTTCTTGATAAGTTTCTCAATCTGCTATAGATGTAGCTAATTCTGGAAATTCAACAATAAATGCTTTATCTTCGGAGATACAGGACTTAATCATGCTAAAATTTGAAAGTTAGATGTTTAAAACAGAGGTCAGATGCAAAAGCAAAAAAAGGAATTGAAAATTTAATTCCGAATGAGTTATTTACCAAAGATTTTTACACAAAAAAAACTGTTGAAGGTGACTATGGTGAAGAGAAAGAAATAGAAAACTTTGAAAAGACTGATTTCTGTAAATGGATATGTGAAGAAAGAAGAAATGCTAATGATTTTATTCACTTTGAAGAAATCGTTGACATTTTGAAGCTTCTCAAAAAGTCTGGGGGGACTCGCCGAAAGTTAGGGGACAAAG
>NZ_JARVCN010000421.1:0-2473 GCF_038442745.1 Crocosphaera sp. Alani8 | reverse complement strand
ATCAGAAAATTAACTCTCTCTGAAACATCCATATAATCATGCTTTTGACCCTCAAGGCTCTAGAACAGATGAAACAGGATACCTCAAGGGGATACATCATTCGTTGTCTAGCGTTCTTTGTAGACGATTCTAATGCTACTAGGGGAAACGTTTAAAATTCTAAGGAATTTGAATAATAATAACTAATAAGATTAACTTATCTATTAGTTGAGAAGCAATACTTTCATGATAATAAAATAGTTGACATTACTTGTTACAGGTAATATAATTAGTATATAAATAACTTGTAACAGCTTAATGAATATCAAGCATAGCTCAGAAATTAGAGAACTAATATCATATTTATTAGATATCTATGGTGAGTTTAATTGTCCTAAATGTGACGATGTTATTGGTCACGGAGTTTTATATCTTGATGATGAAAGTATTAAGTGTTCTTACTGTTTATATGAACTTGAGTTACAGGAGTTAATGTCTCACAATGAAGATAAAACCAGTGGGTGGTAGAGGGCAAAAAGCTCCCTATAACACCTGTGTAATGCGTGTCCCTGAACCAATAGCGGAACAAGTACAAGCTCTAATTGATGAATACAGACTATCAATAATGTCTGATAAAGTAGAAGACAAGGATAGCTTTATTATCATTAAAATTTCTCAATTGAATAGCTTGTTTAGTTCTATTTTAAGACAACGCAAAAGTGCTAAGGTATCTTTTGAAAAATTAGAAGATAAATTGGTAAAGTTATATTCACTATTTAAACACACTAATTAATACTTGTAACAAGTAATTATTTTGTTGACAATTGTAAGTAATCTTGTTAGTATTAAAGTGTACCTGGCAATGAGTTCCTAGCCCGTTTCTTATCCAGGTGGCTCGAGACATACTCGATTAGTACATTCCCACCTTGTTGCATTCGTGTTTAGGAGGTGGGGGTTGCTATCTGCTTTAAAAGATTCTATCAGCGCAACAAAAATAGCTCTAAGAGACGTGAAAATATAAATTATGACCTCTGCATCAAGAGATATGTTTTGAGCAGGATAAACGGGCTATCGAGAGGGGTATGGGGGGAAACGTCCCCCCATTCCGCTTTCACAGAGTGCTGCAGAAGTGTTCTTCCCCTCAACTGTATATACGGTTGTTACCAACAGAATTTAGTTAAAAATAAATAACCAGTACAAAATTACAAGCTGCACTACTAAAAGTCATTTGTAGACTGAATTAGAGGTTAGCTTGTTATGTGTGCATTGAGAACGGCACAATCAGGCTTACAAGAGGATTGTTTTGTTCTTACTGTACTAATAGTAAATAAATTAGACTTATTTATTAATAAGATTACATTTGTTTTTCTTATATTACATTCTGGAACGTATATATAATCGGTATTTGAGCTTAGCTAGTATCCATAGTAGTATTGGCGTACAAGCTAGAGGGTATTTCTAAAGATAAAAGAGGGGTTTTCTAGAACCCTGATTATATAAGGCTTTCAACCCCCTCCTTTACATCACAGATGATGTAGGTTTACACTTCCTGTGATGTAGGTAATTATTCATTTTCAACGTATCATGGAAAATCAACAACGAGAAACAGTAATCAAACACGATAAGGATTCTAAAGTGTATGTAATTAATTCAACTAGGAATAAAGGAGTGTATAACGGACAAGGCTTCTCAGTTCTATTTCAAAGGGGCGTGGAGCGTCTGATTAGCGATGATGTCTTAAAAGGAAACGATAGGATTGTTTTATTGGCCATGGTCAAATATATGACTTATCACAATTATTTCAAGATGTCTGTCAGTGAACTTGCAGGGAGAATTGGAAAAACTCAACAGGTTGCTGCAAGATCAGTTAAAAAGTTAATTGAATGTGATTATCTAAGATTAATTGGTACTGAAAAGCAAGTAAAGATATACATGGTAGATCCAAACTTCGCTTATAAAGGTAATGATAAACAATGGCACAAGACATTAGACTTTTGGGAACAGTTAGGAATAGCTAAAGAAATTCAGAATGAATTAGATTAATTTAGCTAATCCTAAATATAAAACTTTTAGAGATGAGTAGAATATTAATATATTTTGCTCATTTTTTAATAATTAGAGACAAATTAACATTGTATATATATAATAACATATAATGCCCAACAAATAAGTAGTAACCAGTTACTTATTTATTGGGACTTCACCTACTTACCGAATTAAATAGGAGCCTAACTATTATACCAGCAAAATGTACAGATTACTCATTAATTCTAGGCTATTGTGAAATCATAGACATAATTAATAGCAATAGAGTGTTATTAGAATCAGCTATTCCTTTAATAGAAGGAAATGGCGATTTTGTTATGAATAATGAGAGAAGAAAACAATCCGCTCTTGTCTTAATACAGTTATTCTTATCAGAACTTGATAAGTCAATTCAAAACTATTCTAAGCTTAGACAAAGTAGTAATACTTATGATAGCTAATAGCTGAT
>NZ_JARVCN010000420.1:0-2479 GCF_038442745.1 Crocosphaera sp. Alani8 | reverse complement strand
ATCTATTAGTAAAGGGTTTTATAAGGGGGTTAAAAAGAGCGGATTTGGTATGAAGGCATCCACGTGGGAACAAGACGCGCTGATTTTGTTGTAGAAAATAAGATTATAGTTGAACTTAAAGCTGTTATTGATTTACAAAATGTCCATCTTGCCCAAGCTAAAAACTATGTAGTTGCTTATGATTTTCCCGTCGGATTATTAATTAATTTTGGCTCAACCAGTTTACAATATAAAAAAGTATTTAATCCCAACTATAATCAGAGAAGACAATAAATATAGCTCCATGTTTTTTATCGTTTTATGTATCCTAATTTTCATATTTTTGTAGTTAAATTATAATTTAACTACAATTCATAAGGGACACCTAAATTCTGCCTTCTGCCTCAAAGAGATAACTTATGTACCTCACAAGTATGGAAACTGCTATATCAATGAATGATTAAGAATATCTGGAAAATACTCTTTTTCTGCAAATAGCTTGGTAAAATACAAGTCCTCTAGAAAATTGAAATTGTTATTAGCAATGATAGTTGATTCATCATCATTATTATTAAAAGAAATTGCCGAGAAAACTTCTCAAGCAGGGAGAAAATTAGGGGGACTTTCAACAAGCGATCGCAACCAAGCAATAGAAGCGATCGCAGTGGCGTTAGAAAATGCTTCAGCGGAAATTATTAAAGCCAATGAACTCGATTGTGAATTAGCAGAAAAAGAAGGTATTTCTATCCCTTTGTATAACCGTTTAAAACTGGGAAAAACTAAGCTTGAAGCTACTATAAAAGGGGTAAGAGATGTTATCAATTTGCCCGATCCTGTGGGTCATATTTCCATCCACAGAGAATTAGATGAGGGTTTAGTCTTAAAAAGGGTTAGTTGTCCTTTGGGGGTATTGGGAATAATTTTTGAAGCACGTCCAGAGGCTTTAATTCAAATTACTACTTTAGCTATAAAATCAGGTAATGGCGTTATTTTAAAGGGAGGAAAAGAAGCCATAAATTCTTGTCAAACTTTAGTAAAGGTTATTCGAGAAGCTTTAGAAAATACTAAAGTTAATCCCGATGCAGTGCAGCTATTAACCACCCGTGAAGAAATTAGACAATTGTTAGATTTAGAGGAATACATTGACTTAATTATTCCTAGAGGATCTAATGAATTTGTAAGATTTATTCAAAACAATACTAATATTCCCGTTTTAGGTCACGCTGATGGAATTTGTCACTTATATATTGACAAAAAAGCTGACTTAGAAACAGCAACTGCCATAACAGTAGATGCTAAAACACAATATCCTGCCGCTTGTAACGCTATCGAAACTTTATTAATTCATGAAAGCATCGCCAGTGAATTTTTACCAAAAATAGCCGATGCTTTAACTTCTCATCAAGTTAGATTAAAAGGGGATCAATTAACACAGAAATATCTCAATATTGAAGCAGCAACAGAAGAAGATTGGAAAACAGAATATAGTGATTTGGTCTTATCGATTAAAATTGTAGACTCCTTAGAAGCAGCAATTAGTCATATTAATACTTACGGTTCAGAACACACCGATGCTATTGTTACAGAAGATAAAAATAGTGCAGAATTATTCATGAATCAAGTAGATGCAGCCGGAGTTTATCATAATTGTTCAACCAGGTTTGCAGACGGTTTTCGCTACGGTTTTGGTGCAGAAGTTGGCATTAGTACCCAAAAAATGCCCCCTAGAGGTCCTGTGGGTTTAGAAGGGTTAGTTACCTACAAATATCAAGTCACAGGAAATGGTCATATTGCTGCTACTTATTCAGGGGAAAATGCTAAACCCTTTACCCACAGAAATATATAATTTTTATCCTTTGATTGTTTGTCTTATAATGTAGAGGAAAATACTAATAAATAAACAGGACAAAATTATGGAAATGTTAATTTCTTTGTTAATTACTGCTATCAGTTTATTGATCATTGCACAACTACCCATAGGTGTAGAAGTAGATAATTTTGGGAAAGCTATAGTAGCTGCGATCGTTTTTGGTATTCTCAATGCTTTAGTAAAACCGGTTCTCGTTTTTTTCAGTATTCCTTTAACTATATTAACATTGGGTTTATTTTTATTGGTTGTTAATGCCATTGTCTTCGGTTTAGCAGCTGCTTTAGTCCGTGGTTTTCGTTTACGTTATGGTTTCTGGAGTGCGCTTTTTGGTTCAATGTGCTTGACTTTTGTGAATAACTTTTTATCGAGATTTATAAACTCAGCTTCCTAATTAAAATCAATAGATAGAGACGCTAAAAATTGCGTCTCTGTAACTACTAAAATATTGAAATTTTAAAGCTAATGGATGAATATAATCAAATTAATTTAAACCTTGACTGGAATCAATTAATCAAAGATTATCAAAAAAATTTTTCTAGCTACCGAGTAAGAGAAAAGAAAAAAAACTATCGAATCTTTGTATCTTCTCAAAAAGCCAGGGGTCACTCGCTGCGAAAACTTAGGCCAAAC
>NZ_JARVCN010000419.1:0-2483 GCF_038442745.1 Crocosphaera sp. Alani8 | reverse complement strand
AGTTGTGGTCTTACGTAAATTCTAAGGAAAATTCAGTTTATATTTGGTTAGCGATCGCTAGATCAAGTCGACAAATTGTGGGATTTCATTTAGGAGATCGCAGTCGAAATAGTGCCAAAGAATTTTGGAAGACCTTACCAAAAAATTATCAGGATAATGGGAAATTTTATACAGATTTATGGGAATCATATTGTGATGTACTCCCTAGCGGTGCGGCCGCACTCGCTTCGCGAGACCGCCACTATCCTAGTACAAAGAAAAGTGGTGAAACAACAAGGATTGAAAGATTAAATAATACCTTAAGACATCGCTGCTCTCGTCTAGTCAGAAAAAACTTAGCGTTTTCTAAAAACTTTTTCAACCATGAGGGGGCTATTTTGTATTTCATCAATCATTATAACGAGGAAATGCTATCAACTTAGATTAACTTTCACTACTTAAATAACACTACCCAAAATTTAAACTTTAGCTTTCATGAAATTTTGCGAGAACTATGCCTCACCAACTTCTGCTAATGAAGAGGAAATATTTACAATGTCTGAAAAACTTAATTCTGTTCAATCAAACAGGAAATCGACCCCTCAACAATTATATGAAGCTGTTTTGAAAAACGATTTATCCTTAGTCAAGAAACTACCAAAAAACGCCAACTCTTCAGAAGAGTAAGGATCTGCCGTTGCCAGATGCTGCTTAGATTGGTAAAACACGAGTTACACTACCTATTGTTTTATAATGAAGAATAATCAACAGTCAGCTTTAAGTTTATCCACAGAATCTATTAAAATTTATGAAAAAACCTATCAATTACCCGTTCTTAATAGTCCAGGTTTTAGTCAATTACAACAACAAATAAAAAAGCGTCAAAAACTAATTAAGGCGGAAAAACGCGAAACTAGAGAAACTCAAACTCAACAGAGATTTTTCGGTTTATTTAATAAAGTCGAAACTGTAACTCGTTCTCAACCAATCACTTTTTCAGAACGGTTTCAAGAGTTAGAAAGATTAATTAAAGACTACAACAAGATTATTAGCTTTTTAACTCAACACAAACAAGCTTATCAGGTGTTTTTTGTGCAATTAACCGATGAATTAAAAGGAATTGTTAATAAAAGATGCTTAGAATTAGCACAAGTAGAAGAAGAACGCCTCACTGGACTGAAAGAAGCAGAGAATGATCCTGTTTTAGTGGAATTATATCAAAGTCAACAACAACAGATTTTCAGGAATGCTTTTATCTTACACCGTGCTGCTCAATTAATGTTAAAAAAAGTTGATCTAATTAATAAGAGTATCCAAAAATTAGCAGAGGATCAGGTAGAACAAAAGTCTCTGTTAGAGAACATGGTAGGAAAATTAGGTAAATATCAAAAAGCCTATGCTTTACAGCAAAAAATTAATAAAATAGAAAAAGATATTAATAAGTTAGCTGATATGGCAATTAATTTTGAGAGCATTATGAGCAACTTTCTGGGACCGTTTCAGGGTTTAATTGAGCAAGTTGTGAGCATTGATGAAGAACTCTCAGGAACAGTAGAAGAAATTAGAGTATTAGCAGGAGATATTCTCAATCAAGATGCTAGATTATTTGCTTTTGAAGAGTCGGAAAGTTTATCTGATAGTGTGGTATATTTTTTGGTAACAAGTTATGGTAAACGGGAACGAATAGGAGATGCTTTGGAGAATATACGTTTTGAAACGGTTAATAGTTTAGATGAGTTATTATTACCTCCAGAAGTATTAGAAAATACCTCTTTAACCACTGCACTTTACTCTATTCAAAATGATGTAGAATCAAACTTAAATCAGCTACGAAATAATTATACTAACGAAACTATTGATATTAATGATTACACTGTACCTTTAGTCTCTGAAGTTGAACTAAAAAGTGCTAGAAATGTTCACTATACTAAACTTCGTGACCTCCTCGCAGCAGGGAAATGGAAAGAAGCTGACAAAGAAACTGCTAATGTCATGCTCAGAGTCGCTAATCGAGTCTCTGAGGGATGGTTAAGGGAGTCTGATATCCATAACTTCCCTTGTGATGACTTACGCACCATTGATCAACTCTGGGTCCACTACAGCAAGGGAAAATTTGGCTTCAGCGTCCAGAAAAAAATCTATATGGATGAACTTGGAGGAACAAGAGACTATAATGAAAATGCGTGGATAGATTTTTGCGACCGCGTCGGTTGGAGAAAAGGAGGAAACTTTGTGGAAAAATCAGACCTCACTTTTGAATTACAAGATACTACAATGGTGGGACACCTTCCTACGGGGGGGTGGGGACACCTGAAGGCGGTGGAGCGTGATGGGTGGTGGTGGTGGTGGGGTATATGTGCTGGGTGTACTTCTCTCGCGCAAAGACTTGTAACTTGTAAGATATAAGACTTTCAGGCGGTTGTCAAGTATAGCTGGTTCTAACGGTTTTAGCAGGGCAAACGCATCTAAAATATGAGCAAAATTAGGGTATAATAAGGTCAGAA
>NZ_JARVCN010000418.1:0-2496 GCF_038442745.1 Crocosphaera sp. Alani8 | reverse complement strand
CAAGCCCTTGCCTGGACTAGATTTAGTCGATGCGACATTTTTGCGTCGCTCCCTCTCAATATTTTGCTGATTTTCAAGGTCGTTCTGAGAAAGAAATCAAGTTAGCTACCAAAGAATTAATCAAACGGTTTTCCAATCATCAAAAAAAATCCAAAGTATTCGCAAAAAAACTGGCTGAGTTTTTAACCTCCGTTGAAGCAGAGGAAGTCCTTTTACAGCAAAGACAACGTGATATGGAAGCCAAGGAGGTTTTTCAGGTCATTAATGGGGGTAAAGCTAATCAAAAACCCATGTTTTCATCTATTCCCACTGATATCGATAGTTCCGCCGTAACTAATACGTCCTCTTCTATTGGAGAAGACAGATGACCCGATAACCTTGAAATTTATGAGGAGTTCTAAATTATGAGTTATTTACCCCCAGAACTTCTCGAAAAATCCATTGTTGAAAAACTGGCTTATTTTGAAGGGTTTACCGTTGCACATCCTCGCCTTAAGCAAGTTTACGACACTTTAATGGGAACTATCAACGAACCAGCCGGTGCATCTTTTATTTTTGTTTATGGACCTAGTGGCGTTGGCAAGACTACTCTTAAACAGCGAGTTGAACAAAAAATCATTGATGCTTGCTTACCTGAGTTGACCACCGATAGAAGTCGCATCCCAGTTGTTGGTATTGAAGCGGTTGCCCCAGAATCAAGGAATTTCAACTGGAAAGACTATTATACCCGTGCTTTAATTGCCCTTGAAGAACCGCATTCCGCACCCTTGATTGAACACAAGATTGACCCTTCGACTTCGCTCAGGGTCAATGCTGAGCGGAGTCGAAGCATTGATTATGGGGTAAGAGGTGTTTATCGGGATATTTTTGGTCATGTTGTCATTGAACCTAAAGTCGTTGCACCGGCTTTAAGACGAGCTTTAGAAAACAGTTTAAGTCATCGTAAACCCGATGTATTTTTCATTGATGAAGCGCAACACATGGGAAAAATGTCGAGTGGGCATAAATGACAAGACCAATTAGATTGTCTTAAATCTTTGGCTAATATGACCACTATTCTCCACTGCTTATTAGGAACCTATGAATTATTGACTTTTCGGAATTTAAGTGGTCAATTATCAAGGCGTAGTGTGGACATCCATTTTCCTCGTTATCAAGTCGATAATCCTGATGATATTCAAGCGTTTAAAAGTATTTTACTTACATTTCAACGTCAAATGCCATTAGTTCAAGAACCTGATTTAGTGAACCACTGGGAATATTTCTATGAAAGGTCTTTAGGGTGTATTGGTACGTTGAAAAACTGGTTAACCCGCGCCCTCAAAGATTCTTTAGATGAAGGTTCAGATACAATTACTCTCAAACAAATTCAACGTAGAGCATTATCGGTTGCTCAATGTCAGCGAATGTTTGCAGAAATTCTTGAAGGAGAAAGACAACTATCGGAAACGGAAGCAGATGCCCAAAATTTAAGGGCTTTATTAGGGTTAGGTGAAGACATAACTCAACAGCCCCAAAAAGCTCAGTCTTCCAAAAGAACAAAAAAAGTCGGGAAACGAAAGCCAAAACGAGACAAAATTGGAGTACAAGAACCTGATGTCAGTTGAAAATTTAACAGTTTATGAACCGTGGGATCTTAAGAAACCGAAAATACCTCTTCGGAGTCGTTTATTTTCCTTAAAACCGATAGGAATTGGTACACCATTAGTGGAAAGTTTGACCAGTTATTTAATACGGTTATCTGAACTGCATTGTCTTTCCGTTAGAAATCTGGTTGCTCATACAGTTGTTCCGATTGTCCCTAAAAATTATCATACAACCAATTTATTTTGTATGCGGAATGATACGGGCGCAATCAATGGAACGGGAGACTTGGCTCAAGATTTAGTTCAAGCATTAGAAAAACTGACCTATTGTTCTGATTTTCCATATCTCACATTATTAAACTGGCAACAAATTCTGACAACTCGAAAATTATTGCGTAAGACTAGAGCTTGGTGTCCTCATTGTTATGAAGAATGGCGATTAAGTCATCAAAAGGTTTATGATCCTCTTCTCTGGCATTTCAACAGTATTTCCGTTTGCCTACATCACCAGAGAGTTTTAGAAACTGTTTGTCCTCATTGTCATCAACAAATCCCGATTTTGTCTTCTTTATCCCGTGCTGGTTACTGTTCAAAGTGCGGTCAATGGTTAGGCATTGTCTCTACTACTAATAACACTGAGCCATCTAATTTGTCTAAAGCTCATACCAAATCCGCTCTTGTTATACCCTTTATAAGCTAGAATAGGCAGATGTCTAAAAAAGCTCATCTGGAACCCTATTTAAACAGAGACGAACTGAAAACTCGTTATTTATCAGCAAAGGACCTTGTAGAGTCACGACGCTGGCATTTACTTTGGTTGGTTTCCTTGGATTGGTCAATTAAAAAAGCAGCCGAAATCGAAGCTTCTCAAAAAGTCTGGGGGGACTCGCCGAAAGTTAGGGGACAAAGA
>NZ_JARVCN010000417.1:0-2506 GCF_038442745.1 Crocosphaera sp. Alani8 | reverse complement strand
GCATAAGGCTTTCATGCTTGTTCTTAATTCTCTCATGAATAATGCAGGTTAGCTGGAGAAGCAGAGGCTAATTTACGCCGTTCTCGCGGTTACGAAGGTTTGGGTTATAGTCCTGACCTCACCACCCTTTATCCTCTCTTAGAAGGCAGCGTGGTAGGTGATCCGGATAATGCTGTACGTATCTACGAATTTGACGCGGCTTCTGCTAGTTTTGCTGATGAAATAGTCGGTTTCTACGAATTAGACGATCCTAGCCATGCTATCGGTGATATGACTCCTATTAACGATAACGAGTTCATTATTATCGAACGGGATGGAAGACAAGGAGAAGAAGCTGCCTTTAAGAAACTGTTCAAAGTTGATCTGTCTCAAGTAGATGCAGACGGTTTTGTTGAGAAGACGGAATTAGTTGATCTTTTGAGAATTGCTGATCCCGATGATCTCAACAATGACGGTGAAACAACCTTTAGTTTCCCCTTTGTTACCATCGAGGATGTTATCGTTATAGACGAGATAACCCTGTTGGTAGCTAACGACAATAACTATCCTTTCTCCATCGGTCGCGGTCCAGATATCGACAATAACGAGATCATCCAAATCGAGTTAGACGAACCCCTAAACTTAGATCCTGATGTGGGAATGATTGCTGAAGTAGGTTTAACGGTTGATAAAACCACCGTTTCTGAAGATGCTGATACTTACACCCTCACGTTTACCCTAGATGAAGCTGCCCCAGAGGGGGGTTTACGGGTAGTTTGGTCGGAAGTTGATTCCGATAACGCTTTTGGCGATATCGAATTTCCTCCCACTTTAACTAATGCCAGCAATTTAGAATCTTTAACCCCAGAAGGCGACGAATTAGCCCGTTCTGCCATCACTATCGATGAAGGAGAAACTTCTGCAACGGCTACCTTTATCACGGTTGCTGATGAAACCACAGAAGGAGATGAAACCACTGTCTACTCCTTAATCGATGAAATTGGTTATGCACTAACCGATGATAATAGTGTAACTGTTACCATAGAAGATACTTCTATAGTAGTTACCCCACCTCCCTTAGTTAGAGAGCCTGTGTTTGGTAGCCTTGATGGAGACACGTTCGATGCTGCTGTAACCGAAGGATTCAGTGGTACTGACGAGCTTACCTTTGGTGGTGCAGATAACGACCTCTTCGATACCTCTAATGGTGGGGGTGGGAATCGTCTCTACGGACAATCTGGAAACGATGACTTCTTGCTCGGTAGCAAAGATCGAGCTTTGGGTGGAGCAGGAGATGATCGATTCTTCTTCCCAGAAGCAGGAGGTAATAACACCATTACCGGTGGTGCTGGAGCGGATCAATTCTGGATTGTTACCGCAGAAATTCCTGAGTCAGCTAATATCATTACGGACTTTGACCAACTAGAGGGAGATGTCTTAGGTATCGGTGGTTTAGGTATTGGTTTTGATCAGTTAACCTTAAGTGATGACGGTGGCGATGCCATAGTTGCGTTTGAGGGTAATGATTTAGCGAGACTATTGGCTGTAGATTTCAGTAGTTTGAGTGTTGATAGTTTTGCTTTTGCTTAATTATTAGTCCAGGTCAAGGTATTATTTGCCCTGACTCACTGATGAGCATTTCAATGGCAAAAAACAACAATTATAAATGATTTATGGGGTGGGCAATGTCCACCCTTTTTTTGACACTCCCACGAGTAGAACTGCGTGGGATTCTTGCTTCACACCCTCTTAGCTAGACATAGTTTGTCTCAAACCATGCCCCCACCAGACCGAATCCACAAACATTTTAGTTTAACGTCCACTGGCTGCCCGACAGCAGACTGTATAGGTTTTTTAGATGTCTAATAGCTCGAATTAAGGAGCATATTAAACCTGCTATGACTTTGATTCTGTTCAACTGGGTAGGGCTTGTCCGTCGCAGAAAAACGTCTCAGAGGGAGTTAACCAGCTATACTGAGTACAGAAACCTAGACAATTCTAGGCAAGAAACACCGATAAATCTCTTACGCGCATTACCGCACTTGGTTCATGATACCATATTCACTCTGCCTAAAGACGGGCAAACTATATCCCACGAGTGAACTACGTGGGCTTTGTTTGCAGTATCCTGTAATCTTATGTTACTAATATACTCAATATGATTATCTACTCTCTAACGCGGATTTGATATCACTTATGTCTCATCTCAACCGTAACCTTTATTTTGGTCCACTTAAGTCAGTTTATGGCTTCGATTACAATAAAAAGGAAAAAACAGTTAGTAGTGCCTTCAAAAACCGATCCTAACAAATAGAGTAATGTCACTTTGGGGTAATCATACCCTATTCTCACAGTTGCCATATTTTAGGTGGCAAAGTTCCAAGGATTTCGCTTTTAGGGCTTTAACTAACTGCTCCACTGTTGTTCCCTAACCACTTATATGATGAAACTTATCCATCGAAGATACAACCTAAGGAAGCTTCTCAAAAAGTCTGGGGGGACTCGCCGAAAGTTAGGGGACAAAGAT
>NZ_JARVCN010000416.1:0-23670 GCF_038442745.1 Crocosphaera sp. Alani8 | reverse complement strand
TTTGGCCTAAGTTTTCGCAGCGAGTGACCCCTGGCTTTTTGAGAAGATACGATAACATAACCAAAATTGAAACAGATAAGTTATTAATCAATAGATGTCTCTTAGTCATCACTTTTTGCTTGTGCTTGTTGTAGTTTTTTGTCGCACAATTCAATTAAAGTATCGGAGGTTATCTGTGCATCAACCATCGTCGTTGTCATTGCCATACTAACGGTAACATAAGAGTCCAGAGAGGAAGAACTATGGGGGAGACGAAGTTTCTCTACTTCCTCTAGCAAGGTTTTTTCCATCTTCTCAAGATTAGGAACCTCATCGGGAGGAACAACGATAGCAAACTGACTTCCTTGGTAGCGACACAGAAGAACATTAAAAGATTGTAGCCCTTGTTTAAGGGCTTGTGCTACCTGATAAAGACAGCGATTGCTTTCTATCCTACCGTAAGTTTGATTGTAGTTGGGAAATTCGTCGATCTTACAAAAAATCAGACCTAATGATTCTCCTTTTTCACCAGCTTGTTCCCATTGTTTGTTTAAATAATCATGGAAACGGCGACGATTTGCTACTTGCGTTAAGTCATCTAAAACGGCTAATCTTTGTAATTCTTCAATAGCTTGTTGTAGTTGAATATTTCTCTGTTGCAGTTCTTTTTTTAGGTATTGAATTTTTAACTGATTTTCGATTCTTGCTAATACTTCAATCACTTTAAAAGGTTTACTGATATAGTCAACTCCTCCTACAGAAAAGGCTTTAACTTTATCCCAGGATTCGTCTAAAGCACTAACAAAAATAACAGGAATATCCCTAGTGTTAGGATTTGCTTTGAGTCGTTGACACACAGTATAACCGTCTAAATCTGGCATATTAATATCCAGTAAAATGACATCTGGTAAAGCCAATGTTACAGCTTCTAGGGCGATTAAACCATTTAAAGCTTGTCTTACTTCATAACCCTGTTCTTCCAGCAAATCTGATAAAAGATTTAAGTTTTGTGGTTGATCATCTACTAAAAGAATATTGCCTTTAGAGGTTGGAGAAACGGATTGACTGGGAACCTCCTCATCCAAGGACTGATTGAGGGTTTCTAGGTCATATTCTTGGTCAATCAAGGAGTTTTGTGGCGGGGTAGGGATGGATTTTTTCTGATGACGTATCTTTTTTTCCACTACCCCTTTAAAGTTAGTTTTGGTTACTTTCTCTTCAAATACTTCCGATAAGATATGCCATAGTTTCGGAGCAATATCTTGTTTAATATACTTTGCCGAATAACCAGACTGATTGGCAATTTTCTCGTAAGTTTGACGGTTATTTTGCAGGGTGGATAAGATAATAATACGTTGTAAATCGCTAAAATAATTTTCGGTTTTAGCATAAAATAATTCTTCTGTGAATTCTAAGATAGCTTCAATGTCTTGCATAATGAGTTTTCTGGGTTAGGGATTTTAGGATTGGACAAGTTCAGCAATTTCAGTGAACTTATAATTTTGGGCTAAATTGGTCAAAGTTTCTATTAAAGTAGTATGATGCTCAGGAATTTCCTCGATCAATTTTAAAACTTGTTTGCGATTCAGTTGTTTTGCTTGTTCATAAAGTTGTTCTTTCCACTCTTCAGATAGGGTTAATAAACTTTCTACTAACACTTTACCTGAGTCTAATTCTGTTTTTTCTTCTTGTTCTATGGGGTTCAATTCTTCTTTGTTGTCAACCTCTTCATAAAGATAGGAAACTCCTAAATATTGAGCAAGTTTTTCCCAAATAATTGCCTCTGAAAAAGGTTTAGCAATAAAGTCATTACAACCTATTGCTAAAATCTGCTTTTTTTGTTCATCGAACGCACTAGCTGTAAGGGCAATAATCACTGTTGCTTTGCCATTAGGGGTAGATTTAATATATTTAGTTGCCTCATAACCATTCATGATCGGCATTCTTATATCCATTAAAATAAGGTGAGGATGCCAAGTTTGCCAACAGTTAATAGCTTCTTGTCCGTTACTCGCTTCATTCACTTCAAAACCTACTAAAGAGAGCATTTGCCTCAAAAATGAGCGACTGGAGGTGTGATCATCTACTACTAGAATACGATAAATGGGCTTATCTGGGGCTAGGGCAATTACTTTCTGAGGGGAAGTTTCATTAATAATTACTTCTGATGTAGAAGTATCAACAGGAATCATAAAAGTAACACGAGTTCCCATTCCCACTGTACTTTTAATTTCAATTTCTCCTCCCATTAATTCGATAAATTTACGACTAATGGCTAAACCTAAACCTGTTCCTTGAAATGAATTTCGTCCTGTTTCGGTTTGCTCGAAGGGAAGAAAAAGTTTATCGGTTTCATCATCTGCAATACCAACTCCTGTGTCTTCTACGTCAAACCACAATAAACAATCTTTTGAAGATATTCCCTGTTTCTCAATAGAGGTTTCCTCCTGGTTAAATCTTATCTTTAAAGCGACGGTTCCCTGTTGTGTAAACTTAATACTATTCCCCAATAAATTAATTAAAACTTGTCTCAGTTTTCCTTGATCGGTTGAAATATATTTAGGAAGAGAAGATGACCAAGAGAAGGTAAGCTGTAGTCCTTTTTCTTTGGCTTTTAGCAAAAATAAATCCTTGACTTCGTTTAAGAGACTGTATAAGTCAAAAGTTTTGGTTGTCAGCTCTATTTTTCCTGCTTCTATTTTAGCAATTTCTAAAATATCATTAATTAAAGATAAAAGATTTTCTCCACTTCTATTAATAGTTTGTATTTGTTTTTTCTGCTCAGGTTTGAGGGTACTGTCTCGATCTAATAGTTGAGCAAAACCAATTATAGCATTTAGAGGAGTGCGTAATTCGTGGCTCATATTAGCAATAAAAGCACTTTTGGCCTGACTTGCTATTTCGGCTGCTTGTTTGGCTTCTACTAAAGCAAATTGTACCTGTTTTCGTTCTAATTCTGCTCCGGCTCTAGCTGCAAAAATTTGGAAAATTGAACTCTTACTGTCATCTAGCCTAATTGGATTTTTATCTAGAATACCTAAAATTCCAATAACATCTCCAGATACATTAAATAATGGATAGATCCAATCATGTCTAACTAGTAATCCTTTTGAGGATAAGTAATCATAAACTGGTCGGTTATTCGATATTAAACACTCATAAAAATTCAAGTCACAAATATTTTCACAGTCAAATTCCTGTAAATTAATTGTGAAGGGATTTATCAAAACCTTATTACTCCAAAAAGACAAAATATTTAACTGATTTTTTGAGTATTCTATTTCCCCGATAAACCCACAAGATACATTAATAACCTCAGAAAGATTTTTTACTAAAGCGTTAAAGAAAGCATTCCCAATTTCTTTTGCAGTTCCTTGTAAAATTAATTTTAATGCTTTTTCTTTTTCTTTTCTTTCCGCAATTTCTTGTCGCATTAGTTTTGTCTTTTCAGCTATCTTTTCTTCTAATTTTTCCCGTTGTTTTTCTTCGGCAATCCTTAATCTTTCTTCTGCTTTTTTACGTTTAGTAATATCTTCGATGGTTGCCAAAATACCCACAATATTCCCTTGATGATCTCGAATAGGAATTTTGCGAGTATCGTACCACACATCTTTTTCTGATTTATATTCAACATGATATTGGGGTTCTCCCGAATCAATAACGTAACGATCTTTTGCAATATATTCTGCTACGTTAGTTGTTTTGGGGTATAAGTCGTAATCTGTTTTGCCAATTATCTCTTGGGGATGCTTAAACCCGGCGGCTTTTGCCCACTGTTGGTTACATCCTTGAAAAACAGAGTCTCGATCTTTCCAAAAGATAAGAGAGGGAATATTATCAAGTACAAGTTGAAATAAAGATACTTGGTTCTGTAATTTTTTCTGTTGTGATTCAGTGTTTAATAAAGACTCTAGATGAGCATTTTTTTGTTTAAGTTCTTTTATTTCTTGTTGAAGTTTATCAATTTGATTTGCACCAACGGGTTCTTGTTCCATTGTTAAGATAATTATTAAACTAACTGTCCTAAAGTATAATAGTTTTCTTTCTATTTTTACAGTAACTTGGAAGAGGTTGTTAATGATAATGAGATAAGCTAGTTTTCCTCTTATTTTTAGAGTTACTTGATCAAAAAATCTTTATAAAATCTTTAGATTTATTGGCTACTCATAGCAATTTCCTTATGCATAGATTACAAATTCAGACAAAAATAGTCCCCACTCCTAGAAAGTTTTTGCAACGAAGGGGATTTTTTTATTAGAATAAGCCCAAAATAATTATATAAACTTCTATATATGTGGGAAGGTTTAAAGCAGCTTTTCTGGCAAACTCGTGGCGTGTGGATTACAACCCCAACTGTAGCAGGATTGGTCATTTTATTACGGTTGGGAGGGTTATTACAGGGATGGGAATGGGATGTATTCGATTTTTATATGAAATCTCGTCCCCCCGAACCGAAAGACGATCGCATTGTCATTGTTGGTATCAACGAAAACGACTTACAACAGCGCAATGAGTCGATTATCAACGACCAAGTTTTAGCAGAATTACTTAATAAATTAAAAGACCAAAACCCGCGGGCCATCGGTTTAGATATCTATCGAGATTTACCTGTACCCCCTGGTAATGAGCAATTAGCAGAGGTATTCGAGACAACCCCCAATCTTGTGGGTATCCAAAAAGTAGCCGGTAAAGTGGGATGGGAAACCGTACCACCACCGCCTATTTTAAAAGAAAAAGGTCAAGTAGGGGCTAATGACCTAATTTTTGATGGAGACAACCGTGTGAGACGGGGGTTAATTTCCCTAGACACAGAAGAAGGAGAAACAGTTTATAGTTTTAGTCTGCATCTAGCTTTACGTTATCTTCAGCAAGAAGGTATCGAAGCAAAAACAATTCCAGGAACCGAACAATGGCAACTAGGGAAAACTCTCTTTTCACCCCTCAACCCCAATGATGGGGGTTACGTTCGCACGGATGCAGGAGGTTATCAACTATTAATTAACTATCGGGGAGGTAATGGCACCTTTGAAACCGTTTCCATGACCGATATTCTTAAAGATAGGGTTCCCTCCGACTGGGCCAGCGATCGCATCGTTATCATTGGGAAGGTAGGAGAAAGCTTCAAAGACATGTTTTTTACTCCCTACAGTAGCGGTTTAATGGGTTTTTCAGAACCCGTAGCAGGGGCAGAAATTCATGCTAACCTAGTCAGTCAGATGATTAGTGGGGCCATGGAAGATCGTCCCCTCTTCAAAACTTGGTCAGACCCCCTAGAATGGCTGTGGATAGTCTTTTGTGCAGGGACAGGGGCCACCCTAACCTGGAGGTTTCGCTATCAGCAGGGGGCTAAAAATCTCGCTTGGGTACGATGGGGAGTGATTGTAGGGGTAGGTATAGTCTTGATGGGTGGTACTTATGTTGCTTTTTTAAAAGGATGGTGGCTCCCTGTTGTTCCTGGTTTTATCGCCTTTGTGGGTTCAACCATAGCCATTACTGCATACATCGCACGAACAGCAGCGGACATTCGTAAAACCTTTGGGCGTTATCTGACAGATCAAGTGGTAGCTAACTTATTAGAAAATCCGGCTGGTTTATCTTTGGGAGGAGAACGAAAAAAGATTACTATTTTAACTTCTGATTTGCGAGGATTTACCGCTACATCTGAACGATTATCTCCTGAAGAAGTGGTAAAAATTCTTAACTTTTATTTGGGGAAAATGGCCGATGTAATTACCCATTATCAAGGAACCATTGATGAATTTATGGGAGACGGAATTTTAGTTTTATTTGGTGCGCCCACTTCCCAGGAAACCGATCCAGAAAGAGCGATCGCTTGCGCCATTGCCATGCAGTTAGCCATGAAATCGGTCAACGAACAGATGAAACAATGGAACTTACCTAAACTAGATATGGGAATTGGTATTAATACAGGGGAAGTAGTTGTGGGGAATATCGGTTCAGAAAAACGGACAAAATACGGTGTAGTTGGTTCTCAAGTTAATTTAACTTATCGGGTGGAATCTTACACCCTCGGGGGACAAATTTTGCTTTCTGAATCCACACTAAACGAAGTAGGTTCCTTGGTTATCATTGAATCCGAGAAAAAAGTGCAACCAAAGGGAGTAAAAGAACCTATTTCTATCTATGAAGTAGGAGGAATTAAAGGAGACCATAATTTATTTTTACCCAAAGAAGAAGAAAAATTTGTTAAGTTACTCGAACCTTTATTGCTAGGATATAGTGTTTTGGATGGTAAAGATGTTGCAGATACTAAATATAATGGAAAATTAGTCGCCGTATCAGAAAATGAGGGTATAATTGACTACGAACACGATGACCCTCTAGGGTTTATCTCTGGCATGACTAATATTAAATGTAACTTATTAGACAGAGAAACGTCTCAAATAATTAGTGGTGATATTTATGCTAAAGTTTTAGAAAAATTTAACACTGACAAAGGATTCTGTATACGCTTCACTGCTAAACCTCCTGATGTTGCTGAGGAACTAGAGAAACTTTATCAGAGTCTTATGTAGGTGTTTAGTAATAGTAACAACTATAAGTTAATCATAGTGTTTTAAACTATCGAATGATTCATTTACTTTTTTTGGGTTCTGGTTCAGCATTTACCGTCGGGGATGGTAACTTTCATTCTAATATATTTCTGATCACTGAAACGGGAAAAAAGCTGTTAATTGATTGCGGTTCAGATATTCGTTTTTCTTTGTATAAAGAGGGGTTTTGCCATCGAGATATTACGGATATTTATATTAGTCATTTACATTCTGATCACGCGGGGGGACTAGAATATGTGGGGTTAAGCACTAAATTTGATCCTCAATGTCATAAACCTAATCTTTATCTAAGTCACGACGTTGCTAGTGATATTTGGGAGCGTACCCTTTCAGGAGGAATGGGATCGGTTGAAGGGAATATTACCAATTTAGAAAGTTTTTTTGATGTTTATTCCGTTGATGATAACCGCTTGTTTAGTTGGGAAAATATTAACTTTGAATTGGTGAAGACTATTCATATTGATAACGGCAGTTATGTGATGCCAACCTACGGCTTATTTTTTGAGGTTGATCGCATCAAAATTTTTATAACAAGCGACACTCAATTGTGTTATGAAAACCTGAAAAATTACTACGAACAAGCGGACATAATTTTTCACGATTGTGAAACCTCAAAATATCCCACCCCTGTACACTCGCACTATAAAGAATTGGTTAAATTACCCCACCAGATTAAAAGCAAAATATGGTTATACGGTTATCAACCCGGAGAACTCCCCGATGCTAAAAAAGACGGTTTTTTTGGCTTTGTAAAAAGAGGAGATAAATTTCCAATTGGCAATAAATAAACCCACCAAATTAAAGATAATTAGGTGGGAGAAATGTCGAGAATGACAGATTTAATATGAGGTTTTTTTAGTAAGCTAATCCCATACTACGGGTAGTCTCAGCCCCAAGATAAACACGAATGCTTAAGAAATCGGTAGGACAGGCGGTTTCGCATCGCTTACAACCTACACAGTCCTCTGTACGAGGAGAAGAAGCGATTTGACCGGCTTTACAACCATCCCAGGGAACCATCTCTAAAACATCGAGGGGACAAGCGCGAACGCATTGAGTACAACCAATACAGGTATCGTAAATTTTAACTTTATGTGACATGATTTTCGGCTCCTTAACCGAGTGTTCTCCTTCGTCAAGCACTTCAAATGATAATTGATAACAGTCGAAGTTTCCCAACTGAACAAAGACTTTAAGAGGATCTTATTTGTCTATTGTGAAATATAGTTAGGCTTAAGGTTTAGTTTACCCTAGTAGTAGGGTCTACTCATACAAAATGTTATGTAACTTTAAATTATGTAACAAAATATATAATGTTTTATGAAGTGAGTTTAGTTAGCCTGAGTTCCATATCACTCACATCTTGCACCTTCGATAAGACTGGCTAGTTTGTAAGGGTTCAGCTATCAGCCATCAGCCATCAGTTGAAACATATCAATCTCTATCTTATGCTGTGAGTGAGATTAAACATAAGCTTAACGCTTTCAGCTAGGATATGAAAGCTGACTGCTGTGCGATAGCGCCGGAACGGAGTGAGGAACTGCTGACTAATTTAAGTTTTTATGTACTGGTGCAAGATATCAGTATAAGAAAATCTGTCCATTTCAGGAGTCTCAAATACGGATCATCTCGTTTAACACTGCCCTCCGAACTCCTAACACCGAACTTAGGTTAGTTAGATTGATCCAGTTGTTTAACCGAGACATCCACCACGTCAACATCGATAGTTCCTGGAGGGGTAATTCGTTGAAACTTGCCGTTTCGTACTTCTAGGGTTTCCCCGCAGTTAGGACAAGAAGAATTTGTCCCTTTGAACCCTGTAAACTCGTAGCTACACACAGGACATTGATCCTCGATCAAGTTGCGTTTAACCCACCATCGTAATAACCAGAACCCAATTATGGGAGTGATGAAGATTACCCCCAATAAAATCAAGAATCCATTAACCACCCATCCCAAGCCAAAAGAAACCAGTAATATAGCTACTAGCAGTAGATTTAAGAAACATCCCAACCCTGATCTGTTGAGCCATAGTAGTTTTGGAGAATAATTATTCATAACCCCTCTCACAGATTACGGTACTGAGCATCATAAGTCTTTCTATCTTATCGTTATCCTCTGGCTATTTGAGCAAAATGACCTCAACTTTTTTTCCCAAGAACGAATACTCTCTAACAGAAATAAAAAAAATATATATAAATTCAAGTTTCATGGGATCAATCAGGGACAATTCAGCTTAGAATAATGCAGTGAAATATCTAGCCTATGGGGATTTTGGGGATTTACATTGATTAATATATCTTGTGGTCCATTCTTTTTTAACGAGATTTGCCAAAACAACATAGGAAAGCAAACATAATACCTAGGAGATTATCCTATGAATAAGAGTGAATTAGTCGATGCAGTGGCTAATAAAGCCGAAGTTACCAAAAAACAAGCAGAAATCGTCATTAGTGCCACCATTGAAACCATAATGGAGGCAGTAGCAGGGGATGATAAGGTAACTCTAGTGGGCTTTGGGTCTTTTGAATCGCGCGATCGCAAAGCCCGGGAAGGTCGGAACCCCAAAACCAACGAAAAGATGAGCATTCCTGCCACTAAAGTCCCTGCTTTTTCGGCTGGAAAGCTATTCAAAGAACGGGTTGCACCGCCGAAAGAGTAGTCACCTCAGTCGGCAAATGAAACAACCCGTTCATGGTGGTAATTTGGTCTGGGCAGCGCAGCAAGTTGGCTGTCCAGTTTCTTCTATTTTAGATTTTTCTGCCAGTATTAATCCTCTCGGCCCACCCAAAACTGTCTTAACCGCTATAGAATCAGCTTTAAGCAGTGTTCAACACTATCCTGACCCAAACTACACAGAACTGAGAAAGGCCCTCTCACAATGGCACAAAGTCCCCTCTGAGTGGATTTTACCGGGGAATGGGGCGGCAGAATTATTGACTTGGGCGGGTCGTCAGTTGGCACAAGAGAAGCTCACTTATGTTATGGTTCCTGGATTTAAGGATTATTGGCGAAGTTTACAAGCTTATGACGCAAAAATTAGCCCTGTGTCTTTTGCCTGGCAAGTGAATGATTCTCTTGAGTGTTTCGCTAATATTAGGGAAAGCAATGCTGGTATTATTATTAATAATCCCCATAATCCTACGGGAAAACTATTTACCATAGACAGTTTATTACCTTTGTTAGAAAGGTTAAAATTAGTTGTGGTAGATGAAGCGTTCATGGATTTTGTTTCTCCCACTCAACAAGAAAGTTTAATTCCTTTGATTGCTGATTATCCTAATTTGATAATTGTGCGATCGCTGACTAAATTTTACAGTCTTCCAGGTCTGCGTTTAGGTTATGTCATTGCTCATCCTCAACGAATCAAACAATGGCAAATTTGGCGCGATCCTTGGTCGGTTAATAGTTTAGCAGTTGAGGCAGGTATTGTCGCTATAAAAGACGAGAAATTTACACAACAAACCAGAAAGTGGCTATCAGTAGCCCGTGAACAAATGTTAACAGGTTTATCAAGGATCAAAGGGTTAAAAACCATTCCCAATGAAGTAAATTTTCTTTTGGTTAAGAGTGAGATTTCTAGTGGTCGATTACAACAGGAATTATTAGAAAAATATCGAATTTTAATTAGAGATTGTTCTACTTTTGAAACATTAGGCGATCGCTATTTTCGTGTTGCAGTTCGCACTATCCCTGAGAATAATAAGTTACTCCAGGGTTTATCTGATATTTTTAATAAATAAAATATTGCAGAAAGAGTCAGGAGTCAGAATACAGGAGTCAGGAGAGAAAGGGAGTGTGTAATTCTGCTTCACAAGCAGACGAAAACAGTTTTTCTCAGGAACAATCAAAGCACTAATATTGTCGACCAAAAAGTCTCAGTCTGTGGAAACTGGTATGGCGTGGTGCAAATAACCCACCAACAACAAAACATAAAAATTCCTAACCTATATACTTTTGCTTTTTGAATTCTGCTCAGAGACACTGGGCTTTTATTATTTAGAGCTAAAACCACAAAATTAGAATTTTAGCTCTAAAAATTAATCCATTTTTGAAACAAATTAAAAATTATGGCTTTGTTCTCAATGGTATTGATATAGCAATCGGATTTGATTTGTGAAAAACGATAAGCTTACCGATAAGAAGATAAGCTTTAGGCTCTTTGATAAGTTACTAACTCCGAAAAGATATATTGATAAATTTAAAATTGAAGACTAATTTTACTAATCAATAAATATTAAAATAATATCCTAACTAATGATAGTATAATTTGGTGGAATAGAATTTTGTGGGGGAGATATCTGGAGCTAATTAGTTTACGATTGCAGAAGCTTACAAGCAACTATTTTCTTGAAAATTCATGCTATTTAAAAACAAAAAATTGTCGGAATCAAGCGGTCATAAGAGTTTTAGGGATAGTCTTCCCGACTCAGTATGATAGACTATTTAAAATACTTACCTATAATTTCTTGATAATGTTCAAAAAGTCTCTCAACCCCAATCAAATAGATGAATTAAACGATTTTATTAAACAAAGATTCGACTCAAGAGAATTAAAAAGAGCCTTAGTTGTTAAACTTTCTGAAGAGAATTATCTTTATGAGGAAATTCAAAAAATAGTCGGTGTATCATTGGGGTTTATTACTAAGTGGAAACAAGCTTTTCTTTCATCAGGCATAAAAGCTTTAAGGCTCGGTTATCAAGAAGGAATTCCTTTTTTGAATCCTGAGCAAAAATCAACAGTAATTAACTGGTTGAAGAGTAAGGCTCACTGGAATCTCAGAGAACTTCGCGCATTATATAAAAGTCAATTTTCAAATAGAATTTAAAGCGAAACGAAGTTACCATAATTTATTTAAAGAAGCGGGGATAAGTTGGAAAAAAAGCCAGAAAAAAAATCCGAAGAAAGACCCTAAACTTGTAGCTAAGAAAAAGAGAGAAATTACTCGGCTTATTCTCAACTGGCAAAAAGAAATTAGGTTGGGAAAATTGAGTGTATTTATGATAGATGAATGCCATTTATTATGGGATAATTTATGTGGTTATGTCTGGGTAAAAACTGATGAGAGAGTTGAAATTCCCATGACTAATCAACGTTCTAAGCAGACTTATTATGGAGCTTTGGATTATGGAACCAAAGAATTTTTGCTTAAACCTTATAAAAAAGCTGACTCAGAATATACAGTCGAGTTTGTTAAATATCTACAAAAACAACGACCAAACCAAAGAATTGGTCTAATTTGGGACGGAGTATCCTATCATCAATATGACAAAATAAAAGAATATCTTGAAGAAATTAATAGTGGACTTACCCAAGAAAAATGGCAAGTTACTTGTGTTTTATTTGCTCCTCATGCTCCCGAACAGAATCCTGTAGAAGATATCTGGTTAGTGGCTAAAAAAGCTATTCGAGAAAATTATTTTATTTGTGAATCTTTTAAAGATGTAAAAAAAGTATTTGTTGAAGCTATTGAAGGAAAAACATTTGATTTTCCAAAAGTCTATCTCTATGGATAGCCCAGAATGATGTCAATTTTATTACTCTACAGTATTAAATTAATAAAAATATTATTTTCCTAAAAAAATCAGAGTATTTGGTTTATTCTACTTTGATTAAACCATCAATTTAGAGTATTTATTAAAAAAATAAACTTAGTTTTTTCTATTATTATGGTGAGAAAAACTTAGGATAAGAATTTTTCTTTTTTATCGATAAGATTATCGTTTTTTATAAATCAAATCCGATTGCTATAGTAATTTGAGTGCAGCTGACTTTGATATTAGTTAATTGAGATAAAGACAAGACAAGGAATAATGATCTGTTCCCTGTTTTTCTTCTTCAAACTAAACTCATATTAGTCATTCAACTGTAATAACGCGGCGAATTTCCTCTGAGCGAAAACCAATGGCCATAGGAGTACAAAAATTGGGCAAAATAGCCACATCATATAACTCTTTTATAACCCCTTCAATCCGCAAAGAATGAACGATATCCCCTGTTTTTAAATCAATGACTAATAAGGAACATCTAGGGGTTGCTTTCTTTGTAGCTAATGTTTCGTCCAGAGGTAATCCTTGAAAAGTTTTATTGTCTCTTATTTCAGATGTTCCCACTACTGCAAAATCTTTGTATAAAGTAAAACCTCGTAAATAACCAGGACAAAAGGTAACAGGGTTAAATTTACCTGTTTCTAAATCAATAAATCCTAATTCACCGGTTCCTGAGTTTAAAATCCATAATTTTTCCCGATACCATCGAGGGGAATGAGGCATAGATAATCCATCGGCGATGATTTCATTATTGGTAATATCCATAACACACCCGCCGTTAATACGATTTTCTCGCCACCCCTCTGCCACATCGGATTGGCTTACCATTGTTACAGAATAAGGTTCTCCATTTCTCATCGCTAAACCGTTAAGATGACAACGATCTTCGGCGGCTAATTTAGAGATAAAAGGGGGTTTCCAAAGAGGTTTAAAACTATGGGTTTCGCTTACTGTTGCTAAACAACTAAACAGGGTATTAATAAAGATCGGTTTTTTATTGTTCTGAGGTACTCCAATATCATGAATATCAAGATCCCCTGTTATGTATGATAATTGGGGTAAGTAAATGGCATCATAGTTATCGTAGATTTGTCCCTTTTCCAAGGTATTTTCAAATCGCCATAGTTGATAGAGGGCACTCACATATAAACTATTACCATCAATACATAAACCCATACAACGATCTAGAGTTCGCTCAAAGACTGATAGTTTTCCATCGGGTTTTAATCCAATAAAAAATATTTTTCCTGCTTGATAAGTGGTAAAAATAAGGCTAAGTTTTTGTTCATACAGCCAAGAAGTAAATTGACGGGATGCGTTAATCTCTAAAGAGGGTATGGCTTTATTCATGTTTTGAGAGGTGTTTTAACTTGTTTAGTGGTTAATGTCCAATCCGCTTTAGAAAGTAGATAATAATCTTGAAAAGGCAGGGAAAGAAAAAATATTGCTCTACTATAATAAGCGGATTTAGTATCATTATCTTATTTTTGTGCCAAGTCGCTTATATTTTAAAATTATAGATAATAAAAATATGTGTACAACTCAATATCATACTTGGCTGTAGATTACCATAATTTTATTTTAATTTAGTTGATTAATAAATGAAATTATAATAGCTAATAATCTAATTGATAAACCATAAAAAATGTTAACAGTAATTGGTTGCGGTAATCTGAATCGATGTGATGATGCAGTGGGTGTTATTATTGCTCAGAAATTGCAAGATGTTTTTAAAAATAATAACTTATCTAATCTAAAAATTTACGATTGTGGAACTGCAGGAATGGAGGTGATGTTTCAAGCAAGAGGAAGTGAAAAACTAATTATTGTTGATGCTTGTTCGACAGATTCAGAACCAGGAACTGTGTATAAAGTGCCAGGAAAAGAATTAGAAGAATTACCCGAACCTAGCTATAGTTTACACGATTTTCGGTGGGATCATGCTTTAGGCGCAGGAAGAAAAATATTTAAAGAGGAGTTTCCTGATGATGTTACTGTCTATTTAATTGAAGCAGAAAACTTAGGATTAGGATTAGAAATTAGTCCCAGTTTAAAAGATTCTGTTGATAAAGTAATTAATTCGATAAAAAAGGAAATTGATGATTTCTGCTTTTAGTTGAATACCAAGTCTCGGTACTTATTTCTCACGCCCTATTTTTTCATTAAATAAACTACCCCATCCGTCTTGCTGTGGGGTAGTTGATGATTCTTTCTCGTTTCTACTTTGAAACTGGAACAGTAGAATCTGCACAACTTAACGATAGCTCACTGCTATCCTCCTTCGCGGACGCAACTCGGGGATCTGCTGGTCTCCTGCGCCCTGTTTGTCTGGTTTCACAGATAATAGTGACGATTTCTCCTTTGATAGTCTCATCATCTTTTTTATTTTCAGGAGACTTAATGAAAACTCCCCCAACGTAAGCCTTAAGTTGGTCAGCTATGGGCGTTTTGGCTGGTAGAACGTAAATGTAAGCCCCTTGAAAACTGGTGCGAACGGCATAATTAAAGCTAGAAGGCAAAGTTAGGTCATTATCCTTGGCTATGTCATCAATAACAACCTGAAACTTGCCATTTTCTTTGTAATAGGACTGTTGTGCTTCAGTCATCTTGGTGATTATTTCTAAGGCGGTTGCTTGCGCTTGTTCCACCTGTTCCTGTTCGCTCACTACCTCCTGTTGCTGAACTTCCTGTTGATCAACTTCCTCTTGCGCTTGGGTTTTAACAGCGATTCCCACCAAACTCGTTCCTAAGAGCAAACTGGCGAAAGTTCCAGTCAGCCATCTCTGTTGCTTTGTTAATGTTTGGATCATGGGTTGCTCTCCTCATTCAGATTATTTGTCCAATGGCTTGGGTTACTCTATAAAAGCATACAAAAGTAAAAAATCTGCTAACACCAAACTTGTATACAAAAGACCTCTTGTAAAAGTGAGCAGACAAACCATTAAAAATCAGCAGACTAAAATGGTTCAGCTAACGACTAAAAGCTAAACTCACTATTTATTAAATATCATAATATTTTTTACTGTACCCCAACTGTTCTTCCATTAGAACCAAAAACAATAGGCGTTTCTTGTTTTAAAGGTTCCCAACCCACATTATAACCTGCTTTCCATGCTTGTTTTCTCGCTGCTCGAAAGGCAGAAAAACTATCGGGACGTACTAAAAAAGCTAAATAATTGGTCTTAGGATCGAACTTTTCTAATATTTCATTATAGTCTGAATCTGTTTGAGCAATTGTTTTGTAAGATTCTCCTGTTTCGGGGGTTAAGGGTTCGTAAATGAGTGCATCAGCACCATAAAATGTTACTTGATAATTTTCTGTTTGTCCCTTAAATTGCCGAAAACTTTGTACGGTTTGTCTACGACAATTTTCGTATTCTTGAACTCGATTTAGATAAAATTGATAATTGTAATTGTCTAAGTCACGGGGAATTTCGGGAACAGAACATTCGGGTAAGTTTCGGTTTAAAAGGGCAATTTGACGGTCTATTTCTTCATCGTCAATATAAGATATTTTGTTGTTTCTGATTTCAAAGAATCGAGGTTTTTTATCAGTATTAGAAACTAAAGGGGTTGTAACAATGGTACTCGACTCCACTGCAACAACGGTAATAAATAAACTAATAAACATTAATACCCCGACGGTATTAGTAAGAATATCGAGAAAAGAATCTAGGTTTTGATTAGGGGAGGTTAGATGACGATATCTTCTAGTTCTCATTGTTGTTTACTTCTTCTATTTTTAGTGTCCAATCTTCATCAATGGGTTCATATCCAATATCAATCCCCTGTTTTTCTACTATGTCTCTAACTTGTTGAAACACATCGATTCCTTGGGGACGAAGAACAACAATTAAATACTGTTTATCTTTGTTTTTTTGGACTTCTCTAATTAATTGATTTAGAGGCGATCGCTGGTTATTAATGTCGGATTTGGGTACAAAAACTTTACTAGGATGTAGTAAAACTCCATCCTCTCGACATTCTATGTATTTGGGTATTTTACCTTGATTTTCTCCAGTGGTTTCTTGTTTAGCAATAATGGTGATTGCTCGCTCATTTTTTAGTAGTTGGGTGGTTAAAACAATGATTAACAAAATAAGCGTACCAATGGTACAAGCCAAAATAGAAAGAAAGGGAAATAATTCCACTTCTAGGGGTTTTTTAGCAAAAGGACGACGACGCATGAGTTAAAGTTCTTCAGAGTCGGTAAAGGTAATTAAACGGGGTTTACTTAATTTTTCTAGGATAGGTTGGATCTGTTTGATTTCGGTAATCATAGACCTAGAAAGCTCTCGGTTAACGTTTAATTGTTGGTCTAGAGTTTCTAGAAATTTACTTTTTTCTTCGAGACTCATATTATTAATTTGTTCGATTTGTTCGATTAAGTTACCGCTCAGTTGTTGCAGTCTTTCAATTTCTAAAATAAAGCTTTGAGAAAAATTTTCTGCTGCTTGTTTAGCATAAATTTGTGCTGGTTCAATTAACGCTTCGGGGTTGGGTAAATATTCTTGAAAAGCTTGACTAACGGATCGCTTAATGCCTTCATAGTCTAAGTTTTCGCTTTTTTCTCTGAGGCGTGGTAAAACTAAATCATTGATATAAATATCGATTTTCAGGAGTAAACGGGATTCCATCCTTTCTACTAAAACTAGAGGAATCATCACCAAAACACTCAATAATAAAGCTAATAAAGTAGTGTCAAAAGCTACTGCTAAACCACTGGTAACAGTACCGATACCTTCTTTAATTTGTTCGATTTCTCCTGCTTGTTCTAGGAAGCTAGAAAAACCGTTTACCGCTTGACTAATTCCGATAACTGTCCCAATAAATCCCAGTAAAGGAATTGCCCAAACCAGAACACGGGGAAAGCTATAGGACGCATCCGTTGCACTTAGATAAAATGTGGAATCATCTAAGGCTAATTCCGAGGCAATTTTACGGCTGCCTGATTGGATATAAGCGGACAAAATACGACTACAACGAATAGGTAAAAGTTGATTGTGTTTGGTTAGATTGTTTTGTAAGGTCAATAAATCTCGGGATCTGGGATTATCAAAAGTGACAGTTTGGGGAACCCAAGAACGACGTAAGGATAAAGATTCTTGTTGCAGTTTAATTAGTTTAATTACTGTTAAACAAATCACAAAACAAGCCAAATAAATGACCAAAAACTGGGTAAATCCTCTTTCGTACAAAAGAATGCCAATAAAAGTCGGTCTTAAGAATAATAAAGTTAGAGTGTAAATGGCAATAAATAGTAATACAGCCATCAGAGATATCAACCAGAAATTAACCTCTAATTTCTGACGTTCAGCATCTCCTGATATTAATATATATTTGTTAGGTTCTTTGGTTGGGGTTTTCATCCTCAATTACTTGTGAAAATAGGGAGCAGAGAATGACTTAAAGTTATCACAAATATTAAAATAATTGAACCAAATCACAACACAGGGAAAAGAATAGTAAAAGTTGTGCCTTGATTGGGTTTTGAAATAACCTTAATGGTTCCCCCCATCCCTTCTACAAGAGTTTTGACGATAGATAAACCTAGTCCGGTTCCCCCAACGTTACGACTTCTAGCTTCATCTACCCGATAAAACCGCTCAAAAATGCGAGTTTGATGCGCTAGAGGAATACCTACACCCCGATCGCAGACTTGTATATTAGCTTGTTGTTTTTCTTGACTAAGTTGGATAACAATAGGTTCGGGGGAATGTGAATATTTAACAGCATTATCGATTAAATTCAAAAATACTTGTTTGAGGCGATTTTTGTCCCCTTTTATTTTCACTGATTCATTCGGGAGAGAAATTTCGACGGGAATAGGATATTGATGCACCATCCCTTCAATTTCTCCTAATAACTCGTTGAGAACAATGGTTTCTAGATGAAAATACATCCGTCCATTTTCGGCCCTAGCTAAATCGAGTAAATCTTGTAGTAGTTGAATAGTGCGATCGGCCTCTGATGAAGCGGTTTCTAGAGCTTCTTTTTGGATATCGGTTAAATTATTACCTCTGCGTAGGGTACTTTGTAAGTAACCAGAAACCACCGTCAAAGGGGTGCGTAACTCATGGGAAACGTTGCTAACTAACTGACGTTGATCTTCCCAAGCGTTAGAAAGACGAGTGAGGGTGGTTTGTAAGGTGTTTGCTAATTCTTTGACCTCACTGGGAGCATTTTCTAGTTCAAGTTGCACTTGTCCCAAGGTTTCAGGAGAAATATCCTTTGTTGTCTTACTCATGCGCTTTAGGGGTTGTAAAGCAGTTTGAATGTACCAAGCGATGGACCCCGTCATCAAGATGGTTGCAATGATACTCACCATCAACAGACTGCGCATCACCCCCCAAAACATCATTTGGTCTTTGGTGATGTCTTGAGCAATATGAAAGTCTCCTAGATCCACCCCTTTAACTACCAATCTTGTGGAGCATAATACCCAATAGCGATCGCCAATTTTTCTGAATTCTGGTTGCGACGCAATATCTGTTAAAGAGAGAAGATTTTTTCCTCTCATTCCCATTTTTAAAGCTTCAGACTGAGCTGTTAATTCTCCTTGGGTATCTCTTACCCATAATAGGGTTTGGGAGTTAGAGAGGTTATCGATCGCTTTTTGGGTTCCTTCCTCCAAAGACACCATATCGCTGTAGATTTCTACGTCGGAGGGGAAGCGATCTGCGATGTAGTGTGTGTTATTCTTATGAGCAACAACCAAAATGTTTTGCATTTGCCAACAGACTCCCATTCCTACCACACCCAGTCCTAAAATAGACATAGACGCAATACCAAGGGTGAGTCGAACTCGTAGAGAAGCTAGATTAGACAGTTGTTTCACATTGGGGAGAGATTTGATTAGGAACATGGTGGACAATCGATGATAAGTCTATTTTATCTTGTCACGCTTAACTAAAAGATAAATGATAGAATCCTGAGTTTTAGCTGAAAACACAGATGCGCTCGCACTTTAGAGAGATAAACTGTTGTGCATTTAAAAAACTTATTGGGAATTTCAGTACAAACTCTCCCTGCTCCCTACTCTCCCTGCTTCCTGCTCCCTTGCCGCCTCAAATAGCGATTTAAATACTTAATAGCTTAGCGGATGGATCAGGGTTTTTGATACTATTTTGACAAGAGAGTTAATGTTCTCAGTTCGATTATTGTTACACACTACACACAAAACAATGCCAGAACCATTTAGATTTAGCAGTGGTCATCTCGCCTATACGGTACAGGATTTAATCGGAATTTGTCATCAGTCCCCCCAAGAAGTTATATATTATTTGAAAAGGGGGGATTTTGAGAAATGGTTAAGTTATATTGGTGAAACAGCGATCGCTAAAAAAGTAGAAGAAGTTAGCAAACTATCAGTAACGGAAGAAGAACAGTTAAAGCAGTTTATCAAAGTTCTACAACCCCCTGAACCGGAAGAAACTCCCCCTACTCCTTCCCCAGAAAATACTATTTCTGAAACTTCTACTACTATCAACAAACCCAACGAAGATACTTCTACAACAGAGGTCAACAGTGTAAATTCTGAGGATGAAACAACAGAAGAAATAGGAGATAGTACCCCAGATATTTCTGAAACTTCCGAAGTTAAAGAGACTTCTGTTGTAGCAAATGAAAACGATTCTGAATCTTCTACTACCACAACAGAATCTAAGCAGGATAGTTCCACCGCAGAGGTAAATAATATAGATTCTGAGGATGAAAAAATAGAAGATAGTACCCCAGATGTTTCTGAAACTTCCGAAGTGAAAGAAACTCCTGTTGTAGCAAATGAAAACAATTCTGAATCTTCTACCACCACAACGGAATCTGAGCAAGATACTTCCGCAGCAGAGGTAAATAATGTAGATTCTGAGTATGAAATAACACAAAAAATAGAAGATAGTAACCTAGAGATTTCCGAAACTTCCGAAGTGAAAGAAACTCCTGTTGTAGCAACTGAAACTAAGAGCAAACAGTCAATACAAACTGTTGCTAAACCTGAACATAAGGAGAAACTAGAAGAATCAGTTGCCTCAGTGAATAAACATTCTCACGAAAGCACTAAGTCTAAGAATCCCTTTGCTAGAGCATACGAAGACTTTGTCTCTCGCTATATCAGCAAGAATTAATTAGTTGTCTAAAATGGTTAGGGGATAATTATCTCCTAACTTTTAAACCCCCAATAACCTATTCCTGCTCCTATAATCTCGGCTAAAATACTAATAATTCTAAAAATAGCAATAGTCGTTAAAACAATTTCGATAGGTAAAGATGATGTTTCTAATAAAGCGATAATTGTTGCTTCAAAAACGCCTAATCCTCCAGGCGCACCAGGAATAACTAAACCCAGTAACCAAGCAAAACTAAAAGCACTTATAATAATGGGTATTTGTTGGAAAGAAAGCGAAATAAATGCCATTAAAGCTAAAATAAACCCCAATCCTCTTAATAGTAAAAATATAATTTCACCAATTAAAATTACACCAGGATATTTATCTAAGTAAACTGTTGAGTTTTCTTTATTGTCTTTTGATTTTATTGCTTTTACAAAGCGAATGATTTGATTAATAATTATTGGGTGAATCCCCACTAAAATGCTAACTAAGAAAAATCCTTGTAAGAATAATATATTCAAGTTTTTCGTAGTTTCAATCAAGCCAATACTATGACTTAATAAAGCAATCAGCAAAGCAGATGCTGCCATTAACAATGGTTCCAACAACACACTAAAACTAGCAATAGAAATAGGAATATTTTGTTCGTAAATAGCAGAAATTCTTCCATAAAAATGTCCAATATTTCCAGGTAAATACTTATAAATATTGGTTACTAAATATATTTTGAATCCCCATACATAAGGGAAAGACTGTTTAAATAATTGTAATATTTTTATCCAGACAAAAGCAGACCAAATATGTGCCAATAAAGTTATAACTAAACTTGATAATAAGAATATCCAGCCTTGAAAATTAATTTTCACTTCGGTTATAGCTTGCCAATTATTTCTAAAAGTAGAAACAATGAAGAATAAAGTAACACCTAGTATTATCCATTTTAGATAAGCTTTAATTAATTTCATAATATAACATTTCTCTCACTCATCAGGCAGACCTCATATTTTAGTTTTCTAGTAAATTAGCAAAGTATAAACAGTAAAGTTGACAACTGGGAGATACTTTTTTGCCTTGTAGTTTAACCAATCCCATACTAGCTAATTTATAAGCAGTAATTGTTTCCAACTCGATAGGTTTTTCCGACTTTATAACTTTATTAAAATCTGATTTTAACGCAGGATGTTCGTTTAAGGTAATTAGATGATTTTGCAGATGATAATGATAGATCCCAGTGGGAGTAGCGGCTTCATCTAATAGTTGTTTCATGGTTATCTGATCCGCATATAAATGATAAAGAGCTAGACGAATTAAATAAGGATGTCCCCCCACCATTTCCATTAAATTTTTTAAGGGTTCGTTCCCATTTTTATCAATAATATCTGAAAGATTATGTAAATCTGCCAAAGCTTGAACTTGTTCTAAACTAAATTCGGGTAATTGAATAGGAACACCGACGTTAAAAGGAGATTGCTGTAATTCTAGAGGGATATAAATTTCGGTAGAATGAACGATAATTAAGCGCAAATTCTGCCAAATATCAATATTATTCCCTTCTTCATGCCAAAAACGTAAGAGCGGCAAAAATTCCTGAGCGATCTGTTCATATTCAAAAAGATGATTAACTTCGTCTATAGCTAAAACTAAGGGATTATCAAGGGATTCGAGAATATACCCTTGTAAATAAGCAGTACAGCTAACCTTACTCCCTAATTCTTCATCCCAATAGTCATCCAGTTTGGGATCTTTATCTAACTGATGGGCAATATTAGCACAAATCCAACGCAGAAACGGATCTAAATGGGTAAATAAGGTGTTATCTGCTTGTTGTAAGTTTAAGCGCACTCTATGATATTTATTGTCCTTTGAAAATTCCAAAATTCTCAACATTAAAGACGTTTTTCCCATTTTAGAGGGTGCTTTTATACGCAATAAGGCTGCTGGTTTGATAATTTCTGCATAAGCACGATGTTCGATAGGAAGACGCTCTATATATAATGGTGAATTAAGTGGAACTACACCATCAGGGAAGGGCAGTTGAGATAAGGAACTTACGGATAGGACTGGTGTTTTGTTGAGACATTGTCTCAAGACTGTCTGAAAGTTACTTTTTGTTATCTTCACCCCTAAAGTTTCTGACAATAGTTGCCAGAGTCGAGAACCAACAACCCTTATATAGTCGGGATCATAGCCGTTTTCTTCCGCAATCATTTGATAGGTTTTCCCTAACCAACACTGACGAAATACCAACCATTGAAGATCGTTAACACAGTTAGGTTTTAGGATAGTTTCTAGGAGGGTAAAGGCTTCTTCATCAGATAGCATTTTTGAGTATATTGAGAATAGATCACATTTTATTCTATTTTCTCACAGACAAGTTATTTATTAATTTATAAACTATTGTGGAAGGTTAAAAGCTGTTTGTTTTCCTCTTTAGCTGCTACTTTTTTAAATGAGTAGGGCAACTGTTAAATTACAAATTACATCTTCTCACTGATTTCGCTGTTGTATCACACAATGCATCGAGGTTAGGACAGTGACTGCATTTTCTGCTCCACTTTTGTTGTTTCTGTTTACCGTAGTTTATCTGTCCTAACTATTTTTTATATTGATGTAGTAAAAGATAACTGCTGTCTCCTGGGTGCTGCCTAAAAGATAGGAAGTTCATAATCTCTCTAAATTAAACTTCTATCCAAAAAACCCACTTGCGAAAAATAAGGGATTGCGGAAGGGCTAAAAAACGATTTCGTGTTTTAGCTGGTTAAATAGCAATCGGGTAGCGTAAAAGGTTAACCGAATAATAGCATCTTTGCCCTTAGCCTGTTTTTTTTCCTTCATGGTGTCCCACTTTGCTCCTAATTTCCTTCCTATTTCTGTGTCCAACCTACGGGGGGGTGATGGGCAAATTCTGGACATACACCAGATATAAAAGTGCGATCGCATCATACGAGAGTTAAACCACCTTAAGCTTTCTTTGTCTCCTGATTGCTCAATACGGCGAGATAAGCCTAAATAAGACTGAAATTGCTGTAAACTGCGATGTCTTTTTTGTTTACCATTATTTCGAGTTTCAACCCATTCAGTTACGGGAAATCCGTTAACCAAGAACTTTTCAAAAGGATAAACCTTACTTAGAACTAAGCTTTCCATTCCTATTCCCCAGTTAAATTCAGAAAAAGCTTTTCTGTAAGGGGTAAAGCAATCTTGCTCTAATGCGTCCCACAGCATCCGTTCTGTTTCAATACGACGGCGTTCTAGATCGTGTATAGCTAAAGCGTGATCTACAGAATAATTTGATATATCAATTCCCAAACTATTAGCAATAGAATTGTTGTAATGGTTTACCCGTTTGCCGTGATTATTTTTGCCAATCAACCATTTAATAATAGGTGTGTAACCTTCTTTGTGTGACGACTCCCGACACTGAACGGAGTACCGTTACAGTGCGGGCTTCTCCAAGC
>NZ_JARVCN010000415.1:0-2508 GCF_038442745.1 Crocosphaera sp. Alani8 | reverse complement strand
TCCCCAGTCGCTTTCACCGAATTCCGGTCGATGCGACATTTTTGCGTCGCTCCCGGAACTAAGTTATCGGCAGAAAATCGTTGGGTAATCATGGCCGAGCTAATACCTTGGGATGATTTTGAAGAAGAATATGCTAAACAGTTTAAAGTGGAAAAAGGTGCGCCAGCTAAACCATTCAGAATGGCATTAGGAGCATTGATAATCAAAGAACAACTAGGAATAAGCGACAGGGAAACAGTAGAACAAATAAGAGAAAATCCATATTTACAATACTTTATCGGATTAGAAGCTTATACATTTGAAGCTCCGTTTGAAGCTTCCATGATGGTGTATTTTAGACAAAGAATTACTGTTAAAATGGTCAATCAAATTAATGAAGAAATGGTCAAAAGGGGAAGGGAGAAGACAGAGCAGAAAGAAGAAAAATTAAGCTCAGACCCTGAAGAAATAGGAGAGAGGGAAAATAAAGGTAAACTGATATTAGATGCCACCTGCGCCCCTGGAGATATAAAATATCCGACAGATTTAGAAATATTAAATCAAGGAAGAAAAGCAACTGAACAGGTCATAGATAGTCTCTATAAACCCATAAGAACGAGACTCAAGCAAAAGCCAAGAACGTATCGGAATATAGCTAGAAAAGAGTATTTAAGAATAGTGAAAAACCGTCGTTCTACTAAAAAAGAGGTTAAAGAAGCGATTGGAAAACAACTTAAGTATATTGAAAGAAATCTAGTCAGTATAGAGAAGCTAATCTTAGAGGGAGCGACATTAAAAAGTCTAAATAAAAGACAAAGAAATCTTCTAGAAGCTGTCAAAAAAGTCTATGAACAGCAACTCCAGATGTGGGAAAAAGGAACCAAAAGTGTTCCCCAAAGAATCGTCAGTATAACTCAACCGCATATTCGACCTATCGTGAGAGGAAAAGCAGGAAAACCTACAGAGTTTGGAGCAAAACTATCTATAAGCTATATAGATAATTATATATATTTAGACAGAATAAGTTGGGAAAATTTTAATGAATCTGGGGACTTACAAGGACAAGTTGAAAAATTTAAGCAGACTTATGGTTATTATCCATCATCAGTTCATGCAGATAGAATTTATCGAAGTAAAGCTAATAAAGATTGGTGTAAAGAAAGAGGAATTAGACTAAGTGGACTCGGTTTAGGAAGACCCCCTAAGAACATCAGTGAAGAAGATAAAAGGCAAACTAGAATAGACGAAGCATTTAGGAATAGAATTGAAGGAAAATTTGGACAAGCGAAAAGAAAGTTTAGTCTAGATTTAGTAAAAACTAAGCTTAAGGAAACCTCGGAAACTGCTATTGCTATTACATTTTTAGTAGTTAATCTTTCCCAACTGCTCCGGCAGTTTTTATTATCTCTTTTGTCGTTTTCTTTTATTAGCAATACAGATAAACTAAGCAAACAGGATATGATAATTAAAACTTATTTTTATAATTGCTTTGTAGCAGTCAAAGTTATCAATTTGGAGATGAATTATTGGCTTTTGGCCTCCTAATTTTTTGAACCACTTTTTCAGCAAACCCTATTATAGTCTTTTGTTGCCCATCTCAACAATAACCATTCTACAGGCATTTTTGAGCTTTTTGAGCGATCGCTTAAAATAGTCGATGGAGAATCCAAATATCGACTCAAACCCTCATCAATAAGGAGTTTCAGGTTCTTAAGGTTTATACCTGTATAATAATCAGTAGGCTCAGTATTATACATTTACACTAAAAATAAGATTCAGATTAGTTTTTTCAAGCTAACTGCTCAGGTTCTTCTCCTGAATTCTAGCTATTTCTAGCCCCATTTTCGACAGTTTAATCCTATTATCGGGCTAGTGGTGATGAAGCGATTTGTCCAAGTCTGTCTAGTTTTGTCCTAATTTTTGCCAAGGGAAGAGATCCGCAAAGCGCTCGCATCACAGTGAAACAATCTTCTATCAGTTTTGTACATTGTACATCGGCGGCTATTATACAGACAAATATCGAGAATCTAATCAATCTTGTTGTGTGAACCAATCACGGAGATCGGATTCAGATTGAAAGTCTAATAGGGCTTCTCCTAAATTTTCCAGTTGCTCAAGAGATAATTCACGAACTTGGTTCTCTAATTTTGAAGATATTTCGCCTATTTTCCGTTTAAGCTGACGTATAATTAAATTAGCTTCCCTTTCTTTTACGGCTTTTTCTTTATTCTCTTGATAAAGTGGTTTTAAGCGCATAACTAACTCCTGATCATCTTGATCTTGTTCTGTTGATAGTTCTAAGTTTTGCTGTAGGTTGTATAATAGTTCTAAAGTGATTGACCGAATGGGGTTTGAAGTTGGTAAAGCTTCTAATTCATCGATCGCCTGTTTTTGTATTCTACCTCTTCCTAATATTCTCAACCACAAGGTTTCAGGAATAGCCGGAAGTTGATGCAGCACTACAATGGCTGTTTTTAGCTAACCGCCGAGAAGCCCCGCACTATAAACGAGAGGGATTTATCAAACCGT
>NZ_JARVCN010000414.1:0-2515 GCF_038442745.1 Crocosphaera sp. Alani8 | reverse complement strand
CAAATTGATTTAAGTTAATTATTCGATCATAAGATTGTAAATAGGTTGTTTCTAAATCTCCTGTAAAGATACCATGAGTAGCAATATGCAAAATTTTAGGTTTTTTTTCTTTTAATGTTTGTATTAACTTTTCTTTGGTAAATTCTTGATCAAGATAAGTATTCGCTCTCCAAATACTTTTTATGTCTTGTAATTCAGCTGTTACATTAGGAAGGGGTTTGTTTATAGGGGGACGAGATTCTGCTAAACCAAAAGCAATGAGTGGGAATTTTTTTTCCTTGAAATCTGTTAAAAACTTTTTTCCTAAACTATTACTAATTGGGTATTTTTGAATGAGAAAAGCCTTATTTTTCTCATCATATAACGCCGACATGGGTAAGTTTCTTAATAAGCCATCATTGATAAATAATAATTGTTTTACGTGAGATTGAGTTAATATATCTTCAAAAGGATTTATTAATAAGTGATAAAAATATTGAGATGACTTTAAATACTTATTTGTATTGATATCAATTAATTTTTTTTGCCATTCTTGAATCTTTTGGACAAGTTGTTTCTCCGTTAGTTTATATTCAATATGATAGTATGTTCCTTGTGGAAGATGGAGAATAATGTGAAAAGAATTAGGTAAGATAATAGTATTAATGGTAGCAACTTCATTTTTTTGTAAAATCGCTGATGGCTCTATATCCCGACTTGATTCATCAAAACAAGTATCTTTAAATAGATTTTCAAGCTGAGCCAGTTGAAATAAATCAAAAATCTGAGTAACAGTTTGAAGATTTTTATTATTAGGATTTTCTAATAATAAAGAGATATAATTTCGATAAACTGGGGCAACTTCTTGCTGGAAATTGAACTGAACGTCCCTAGAAGCTGCAATTAATTTATTGCGTATTCGATTGAGACTATAAACTGCCTGATCATAAGCGAGTTCCGCCGCTCTTTTTTCTCCCATAGCCTCATGAATTCTGCCCTGTTGCCACGATGCACGATAAAGTTCTTCATAAGACAGTCGTGCGTGAGCATATTGAATGGCTTTTTGAGTATATTCTAAGGCTGAACTGTATTCGTGTTGGATTTCAAAATATTCTCCTAATTTCCTGTTAGCGATCGCCATGCCCTGAAGATCATTAAGAGCTATAGCAATCTTCTGAGCTTCAGATATGGCTTCAAGATCACCATCAATATCTCCAAGATTAAGCCATAAAATCACTGTTTGATGAGTGGGGGGTAAATTTGATAAGGCAACTTTTACATCTGCTAAAGTCTGTTGTTGCTTCTCTTTCGAGAGATAAGGTAGCCATGCTAAGGAAGCTCTCACAGTGGGATAGGTAGGAGCGGTAAATCTTTGTGCCAGTTGCCAAGCTTCTTGAGCGGTAGTCTTAGCCAACTGCTGACTTTGAATAATTTGTCTGTTCAATTGCGGGCTTTCATTTACTTGGTGTGGAAGTAATAGTTGTTGTTGTTGCTTTAATCGAAGAGTATTTTTTTCATAAGCTTGCGATAAGTTGGTGAGAATGGATAATCTGAGTTTAATACTCGAAGGGAGTTCCAAGGCAGAATGAAAATTAGCGATCGCTTTTTCATATTCTCCTAGCACCAGAAAAGCATTTCCTTTGAGAGCGAACACTTGGGGGGATATAGGAAGTTGTGGTAGGAGAAAAAGGGCTTCTTGTGCATCTCCTGCTTCAATTTGAACTTGCGCTTTGACAAGGCCTAATTGTACAGCTTTATTTACATTTTTCTTTTGTGTGTAAAGTTCAATTGCTTTTTCCCAATGGAAAATGGCAAAGTCTAATTGACCAATGGCTTCGTGACTAGAGGCTAAATATTCATGAATTAGTGGATTATTGTCATCTTGATAAGAGGCTAAATTTTCAATAACGTCTTTGAATTGACCTTGTTCATAAAGGTTTTGAATGAGTTCTAAGTCAAGTTGCCCTAAAGCATTTGATTGAGTTAGGATAATAGTAAAAAAAACGAAAATAAAAAAAATTGCTTTTCTAATGCGTTGTTTAATGAGTCTGTTCAGTCTGTTCATTTTGCTTTCTCTTTCTACATTTGAATTATCTGCTAATACATACAAACCTGATAAACGCCAGGAACAACAGCAAACACAATCAACCACTAATCGAGGTTGCAAAGAAAATATAGCACAATTTAAGATTCTGGCTCCCTCGGACCACATCGGGACAACAGCCTTGGAACGACCCACTTTTATGTTCTGGTGGGATGAAGTTCCTTCATCTGAACTGGAGATTTCTCTGACCCAACCATTTGTAGCAAATCCCTTGTGGCAAAAAAAAATTCAAGTTAAAAAAGAAGGAATATTGAAGTTGGAATTGCCTCAAGATGTGAAACTAGAGGATGGAAATTATGTGTTGACGGGGAATGTGCCTTGTTCTATACAAGATGATAGTAGCAGTTTTGTGCGGATTGCTTTTAGAAAAGTTCCATCAGAGGAAATAGATGCGTCTAAATCAGCAGCAGAAAATGGGATTTGGTTTGATGC
>NZ_JARVCN010000413.1:0-2521 GCF_038442745.1 Crocosphaera sp. Alani8 | reverse complement strand
GAGTCAGTGAACCAAGAATCCCCCGAATTATATTCGTGGGGAGTGTCAAAGCATACCCATTGTCGTCTTGCTAGTTTTAACCAGTGGTGGACACGAGAAAAGCATCTCCAACTTTCCTATTTTGACTAAATCGAATAGCCTTATTGCAAAAATAGGTGACCGAATTAATTCAGTCACCTATTTTTACGCAAAAACCTGTCAATTTCGTTTCTTTCCCTGATTTTCTTGAATTCCAGGGCTTTTTTGTGGTGATATTCGTCTAAAATCTCCTCTGCTTTCTCTGCTACTTCCTTAGCCGCTTTCTTAAGGTCTAAGTGCTGGAGATTTTGCATTTCTTCAAGGATTTTTTGGTTATCTTCCTGTATTTTGAGGATACTTTGCTGTATTTGTTGATTTTCTTGCCTTAGTAGCCGATTCTCTTCGTGAATACTCATTAATACAGAAAAAATCTGAGAGTTATCAGCTAGGGTTGTCGAGCCAGTCTCGATTAGGGTACAAATGTGCTGTGTACACCAGATCCCAAATTCAGTCGAGATCCACCGAGCTACTTCTATTGCGACCAGGGGATGTCCCCAAGTTCCGGCATCTCCTCCTATTTTGTTAGTGCCTGAAACCACCAATTCATCAGCTACGCTTTTTTGAGTAGCTGATGATAGCCCGCTTAGAAAGGCTTTCCCTTTTTTTGACCGCATCCAGTTATTGAATCTCTTGTTGTGCGTGGCACAGAGTTCGCCCAAATTAACATAATTGTCTTCTGGGCGTTGGCTGAAAGATTTTCTGTTGTATTCAAAGATAGTGAGATCCATGTTTGAATTCCCTCTCTGCTTAGGAACAATTGATCCAATTTTTTCAATTCTATTGACTTTTTCTTCAAGGTTTCAACAACAAAGTAGGCAATCGAAAAATTGCCGTAACGATTCCCCCGATAACGGCACTAAAACCACCGACAATGAGAGGAAGGATTAAGGAACGGAAGCCCTTGAGATCAGAGACTTCTTTAACAAGAGTATTTTGGACAATTTTCATCTCTCTAACGTCTTCTTTAAGGTTTTTCACATCTGTGTCAACGGCTGTCAACTTAACTTTGATGTCTCCTATCTCTTCTGATTGCTTATCTAGCTTTTGAGATAGTTCTTTATAGTTGCTATCTAGCTTATCCTCAATTCTTGTCAGGATGTTTGCTAGGTCAAAACTAACGGTAACAGGTTCATTCATGAGCTAAATCCTGGTTAAAATCGAACCTCGTCTTTCTAGGCTATTTTTTCTTTTTGTTCTTCGTAATACTCAACGATCTCATCTAAAGATACCTCGTATTTAGCGATGATTTTGTCAAAGACTTCACCTGTTGGAAACTGATGAGGATTTTTTTTGAGTGAGTAAATAGTATTTGTGCTTATGTCAGTATCCTTGGCGAACCGATACGGGGTAACACCAAGTTGTTCTATGAGTTGTGAGATTTTGTTTCGCATTGGCATATCTAATATGTTACATCAACATCATAGCACGAAGATTTTGTAACACAAGAGAAGATATTGCACTTGACATTATACGAAGTCAGTTGCTACACTAAAAACATAAAGAAAGACGACCGCTCCCCGTGGAAAGTTTGCGATCGCCTTTCTGAAAATCACCACCCCCCAAGGAGGGGGCAACAAAACAATGATATCACAAGCAAACTGTCCGACTTGCGAACAGTGTCCGATGTTCAACGCCTATTCAGGGGAGACCAGGGGAACTTGTACCTTATTTGACCGAGTTACCCGTAGCCATTGGCCACAGACCCAAGATTGTAGGAATGGGTTGCAAGAGGTCGTATTGCACCTTTATTCCCAAGAAGAAGAACAAGACCCTGACTTCGGACATTTTGAACCTGTAAAAGAAATTCAACTAAGTCTTTTCTTATCTGAAATAACAAAACAAGCTGTTAAAAAAGCCTTTCAAACATACCAGGATATGTACCAAGGATTTTATTTAGCTTACTACCATCCATGTCAACAGGATGCGGAATTTTAGGTAACAAAAAAGGGGATTAATTTCCCCTTCTAATAACGACCTAACTTTTAAAGCATTACTCATGTGGCAATCATTTGTACAACTCTACAGTACCTCAAAAAATAAGTCAATTACCTTCAGAGAAAAGACATGAAACTAGCAGAGATTTTGAACAACTTAGCACAACCAGTTCCTAAACAGAAGATTAGTAAAAAAGGAATATTTAAAGACAAGAAAAAGATTGATGAGATTGATTACATAGCTTGGTACAACCTGTGTGACCTATTAGATGAACGGTGTGGAATTGACGGCTGGTCATGGTCAATAAAGGATGTTAATCAGATTAGTAACCGATTAACTTTGACAGGAGTTCTTACTATTTATGGGGATGATAAATCACTTACAAGGGAAGCCACTGGAACCGAGGATGTTGATTGTTCTCAGTATGGTGATCCATCCAGTAATTCTGAAGCAATGGCGTTAAGAAGATGCTGTGCAAAGTTCGGGTTAGGTAGAGACTTATGGAGGA
>NZ_JARVCN010000412.1:0-2539 GCF_038442745.1 Crocosphaera sp. Alani8 | reverse complement strand
TAATACGTTGACATTGTTGCGCGCCGGACTTTTGATGTTCAAATAAGACCCCTTCATCAACCAATTGATCTAAAATGGCACTCAATTGAAGGTTTTGCCAAAGGTGGGGTTTTTGTTGGGCTAAGTAATAGAGAAAATCCTCTGGTGTGCCATAATTACCGTCTAATATTTGGGCGATCGCTTGCTTAAATCCTTCAATTTCGGGGAAGTCAGGGAAGGTTAGCGGTTGGCTTATTTCTAAGGGTTGAGGGAGTTGGGTAAGATAAGTTTGTTCATCGGTGGTCAGGATTAGTTGGTCAATGGTTTGTGGGGGATGATCTGGGGAAATGGTAATGTTTAAAGTGAGTTTTTTCTGAGTTGTTTTTTTGAGGTTAAATTGAATGAGAGTATCGTCTTTAACGATGATATTTTGAACAGGTTTGAGGCGGTTTCCTGTGATGATAATTTCTTGAGTTTGACCGGCTTCTAATTGATGGGGATTAATTTTAGTAATGATAGGACATTTCGCTTCGATCCTCCGTTGAGTTTCTTTGATGGTTTCTTCTAAGAAGTCTGCTGTTAAGTCAAATGCTAAGGGAGAATTAAACCATTCGTCATCAAATTCTTGTATGGATTCTATGATAGCGTTATGATCTAATTCTGTATCCCAATAAAAGAAAATGATACTTTCTGCATTGCCATTATGGGCATTTTTGGTAAAGTTATCCGACCCATTATGTTGAATACTATTATCTAAGTGATCTGTAAGAATTCCAATCTTTTTATGATAAATATTTCTGTCTCCTTCCATTTTTACCAGTTTAATTTTCAGAATGTCTAAACGAACTAATTCGGCTAAGATTTGGGTACTGGTAAATGCGTCGTCTTCTAACCCCTGGAGAAAATCATGAAGGGTTCGTTTAATGTATTGACTACGATATTGGGGGTCATGAAGTTTCTGTAATTCTTTAACGTCTTGTTTATTGGTAAACCCTTGCCAGTCCATTAATAAACGAATTTCCCCTTCATTTTTAATCATACTTTGCAGGGGTTCTTGATAGAATTTAAGGACACCACTACCAAAGTAAGCAGTGGATCTGCGATACAGTTTCGTTCTTTCTAAATAGGCCCGAATAAATTTATCGTATTTCTCTTGATCTGTGGGTAAACTAAATTGTCGCCGTTTACGGATGTTAATTTCTAGAAAACTACCTACGAGTAAAGCAGGTTCAGTGGTGATGTTGATACAGTCAAGAAAAGACTCAAGGGTTTGTGGGTTACGGGTACGAATTAAGGTGGTGTTGGGGATGTTATTCTCATGTTTGGGGACATATTCATAGATATCTGCATGGTTCAAGTCAATGCGTAATAGTTTGTAGGTTGAGTGTTTTTCCCCAAGTCCAAAGAAGCTGACGATGTTGTGAAGAAGGTTATCAGCATCACGGTGTTTGAAGATGATCCAGTATTGGTTATTTAGTCCTTTAATGGGGGTTTCGGTGGGGGTATAGTAAGGACGTTGTTTACGAATTAGATCGTCTAGGACTTGGGTTAGCATGAACTAATAAGAATATAAGTTATGCTTAGTATTCCCCTCTACTATCTAAAAGTTTAACTTTATAGTAGTTTTTCTTGATTGAGTTGTCTTATAGATTCAATAAGTTTTTCATCATGAGCTTTCATTCGTTGGATTCCTTTCTGAGCCAAAAGATGTGATAATACAAAAAACCCTATTGCTAACAAAAGAGCTATATAGTTCAATCTTTTAGGAATAATTAATAATTGAAAAACAAATCCTAACCCCAGAATAAAACTAGATATTAAAAAAGAAAAAGCAGAGTTTAAAATTGCAACCCATTCTGCACGTTCACTAAATATTCGTTCGTATATCTCCTTTTTATGATACCAGAGTTTTGCATTGTATAAATCAGGGTCATTATTAGGGTTTTGAGAAGAAATTATTTCTTTAAGGTTCCTAAGTTCCGTACTTAAATAGATTTTTTCTGCTTTATACTCTTTTCTTCGAGGATGCCAAGCATAAGCTCCCAAACCATCTAAGAGATAACCCAGCATTATACTCATAGTAATTACAATATCCGCAGATGTTAAGTTTATTGGTTTTAACGCTGAATCCAGTAAATAATGTAATGGCAAAAAAATTGTAATAATATAAAATACTAACCCTGGAATAAAATAGCGTGTAAATGATTTTATGAGAAGTTCTCCAATGGAACCTAAATTCATAATTGTTTTCTCCTTTGTGTGATACTATTATTAAAAATCATCTGTATATCTTGCCAACACTTGACTCTTTTTATCAAAGTAGGTTCCTCTAATATTGGCTTATTCCAAGGATAATCTATTAATATTGTTGTAATTCCTTTTTGGGCTAAATTATAAGCTATTTCTCGGCAATCTTCAATAAAAAAATTGATGTTCTTTACTTCAGCAGACTTGTTCTCACTAAACAATAAATAATCGTAAGGAACTTTGTATTTTTTTAACCATTGTTTGCTCATAGATCGAGTATTTAAAGGACGACCAGTAATAATATAAATATAAA